>NZ_JAMPKG010000024.1:0-103264 GCF_039962015.1 Trichocoleus sp. AS-A1
TACAAATTCGGACAAGAAGAAGAAACCTACAACATCGTGGCAGCCCACGGCTACTTCGGTCGGTTAATCTTCCAATACGCTTCCTTCAACAACAGCCGTTCCTTGCACTTCTTATTGGGTGCATGGCCCGTCGTCGGCATCTGGTTCACCTCTTTGGGAATCAGCACGATGGCATTCAACCTGAATGGTTTCAACTTCAACCAGTCAGTGATTGACAGCCAAGGTCGGGTCATCAACACTTGGGCAGATGTCATCAACCGCGCCAACCTGGGTATGGAAGTGATGCACGAGCGCAACGCTCACAACTTCCCCCTCGACTTGGCAGCAGGTGAGTCTACTCCAGTGGCTCTGATGGCTCCCAGCATCAATGGCTAATTGCTAAAACTTAGCTAAATAAAAACGCTCTCCGCAAGGGGGGCGTTTTTTGTTTGGGGAAATAGAGAAAGCAAAGGACGTACAAGAAGCGATCGCAACCGATTATAAAACTTTGCTTGATAAGGTGAGCAAGCGTGCTGGAGTACGTGTGGCTGCTGATAAGTAGATAGGAAAATTAAAAAAATATAAGCTCTCTCTCCTCTTACCTCTGCGCCCTTTGCGTCCTTGGCGGTTCGTTTAAATAAAAACAGTTGCAGCGAGAAGCGCGATCGCTCCCCATCTCAATCGCGATCGCTGTTAAGATACAAATCGCTATGCATCCTCCTTAAGTATTATGGGCAATACCTTCGGGCATCTATTTCGCATCACTACATTTGGCGAGTCCCACGGCGGTGGCGTCGGGGTGATTATCGATGGGTGTCCACCGCAATTGGAAATTTCTGCCGAAGAAATTCAGGTAGAACTCGATCGGCGGCGTCCGGGACAAAGTAAAATCGTCACACCCCGCAAAGAAGCTGACACCTGCGAAATTCTTTCGGGCGTATTTGAAGGCAAAACCCTGGGAACGCCAATCGCAATTTTGGTGCGAAACAAGGACACTCGCCCCCAAGATTATGATGAGATGGCGCAGAAATATCGCCCTTCTCATGCTGATGCGACTTACGATGCTAAATATGGAATTCGCAACTGGCAAGGTGGCGGCAGATCCTCAGCGCGGGAGACAATTGGACGAGTAGCCGCAGGCGCGATCGCTAAAAAAATTCTTCACCAAGTTGCTGGAGTTGAAATCATCGCCTATGTCAAGCGCATCAAAGACTTAGAAGGCGTTGTCGATCCCAACACTGTCACTTTAGAACAAGTAGAAAGTAATATTGTCCGCTGTCCGGACGCCGAATGTGCAGAGCGGATGATTGAAAAAATTGAGCAGGTAGGGCGAGAAGGCGACTCTATCGGCGGAGTTGTAGAATGTGTTGCCCGTCATCTACCCAAAGGGCTAGGTTCGCCAGTATTTGATAAGCTGGAAGCAGACCTGGCTAAAGGTGTCATGTCTCTACCAGCAAGTAAAGGATTTGAAATTGGCTCTGGTTTTGCCGGTACTTTGCTATCGGGCAGCGAGCATAATGACGAATTCTCGATTGACGAAAGTGGCGAAATTCGCACCAAAACGAACCGTTCCGGCGGGATTCAGGGGGGCATCTCCAACGGAGAAAATATTATTCTTCGGGTGGCCTTTAAACCAACAGCCACCATTCGCAAAGAACAGCGCACCGTGACCCGCGAGGGTGAAGAGACTATACTGGCAGCTAAGGGGCGTCACGACCCTTGCGTTTTGCCCAGAGCGGTGCCTATGGTAGAGGCAATGGTGGCTTTGGTGCTTTGCGATCATTTGCTACGCCATCAGGGTCAGTGCGGTACTTTAAAGCCTTGAGAGTGAAATGGAAACCAGCCCTTCTTCCGAGTTTTTGCTTCAGTTTTGGGGTGTGCGAGGCAGTATCCCCTCCCCTGGAAAAGATACCGTTCGCTACGGTGGTAATACTTCTTGTATAGAGATGCAAATCGGTGGAAAACGCCTGATATTTGATGGCGGCACCGGCTTGCGACTTCTATCTAAGGATTTGATAAACCAGCAGCAGTCAGTAGAAGCTTATATGTTTTTTACTCACTACCACTGGGATCATATTCAAGGAGTGCCGTTTTTTAAGCCAGCTTTTATGGAGGGCAATTGCTTCCACATTTATGGGGCAGTGCCACCGGATGCAGACTCCATGAAACAGCATTTCTGCGATCGCGTGATGCACTCAAATTCTCCAGTGCCACTGCAAGGTATGGAAGCTGACTTGAAATTTTACGAGCTAATTTGTGGCGATACCTTTCAGGTGGATGATATCACCATTGAAACCGGCCCGCTGAATCATCCTAACGGCGCGATGGGATATCGGGTGACGTGGCAAGGTCACACCGTGTTCTACTGTACGGATACGGAACATTTGCCGGATCGCCCAGATGAAAATGTGCTGCACTTAGCCCGCGAAGCCGATGTCTTGATTTACGATGCCATGTACACCGATGAGGAGTATAACAACCCCAAATCTCCCAAAGTCGGCTGGGGGCACTCTACTTGGCAGGAAGGGGTGAAAGTAGCGCAGGCAGCAGGTGTCAAGCGGTTGGCAATCTTTCACCACGAACCGAACCACAGCGATGACTTTCTCGATCAAATTGAGACACAAGTTCAAGAAGTCTCGCCGGGTTCGTTCCTTGCCCGTGAAGGGATGATTGTGCAGGTAAATTAAAAAATGCAAAATTAAAAATTAAAATTGTTTATTTTTAATTTTTAATTCTTATCGGTCGCGCATAAAAGCCCAGATGGTTCGCCACTGGGCGCTGTCGCATGGGGATTCGAGTATGAATCGGTGAATTGAGCGATGCTCCTAACTCTTCGTTAGGCTTCCCTCCACGACGCGCTACCACCAGCGTTGTCGAACCGCCGCCATCCAAGTTTAGCGCCCGATAAACACCCAACTCGGCAAGAATATTTTGCAGCTCAATTATACTGACGCCCTCACTATAGAAACGCTGGCGACCATCAACCAGAATTAACCACAATTTCTCGCCGCTTTCATCAGTCGCAACCACTGTGCGCGGAAATAACTTTTTTTGATCGCGGTTATCTTTCATCACCACTAAGTTGCCGCGTTCGATGATGATTTCGCCGCCTGCCAAAGCTTGAGCCGTATCCGCAGGACAACTCGCCATGCTGATTTGGGCACGATTATCCTGAGAAAAACACAAAACAGGCCAGCCTCGCTCAAACGCAGAGTAGGTGACGCCGTTAGAAATCGCCTGCCCCAATACGTTCACGGGTTCGCCACTGTGGGGATAATATAACAGCCATTGCTCTTGGAATGGGTAAAAAAAGCTACCATTGATTGCCAATTGCAAGTTAAATTCCCGCAAAAAGTCACTGGTCGTTTGTGCTACAGTTTCTTTTCCTTGGGTGGGTTTTCCTGGCGTTACTAACACCCCAATTCCTGGTGCTTTTAGGTCGATAGTGACAACGTGGATCGTTAGGGGGCGCGGTGTTGAGCGGGGAATGCGCCGATAAACGATACCTTGAAATAGCGGTTGCTGAACGTCGGTGCGGGGTGGACGTCTTAGACACGAAACGCCATAGAAGACACCATAGAGTCCCAGAGACAACAGGACCAGACTAAGGGTAATGGCACTGAGCGATCGCTTCCAGGAAATTTTGCGTCGTTTGCTCATGTTGGTTGAGGATTTTTCGACCACCGATTATCCCAAGATATCCTCTCATTTTGAAGCAAGGGCCGAGATCGCATTCTCAGCGCCAAGAGTGATCGCGCATCATTGAATAGCACTTAGGATAAAAAAGAGTTTTAAGTTCGTAGGACGCAAGCCATGCGATTACAGTGGTTACTGTGGGGAGCAATCCTCAGCGTTGGGCTGTCAGCACTGCCCGCTCAAGCACAGATAACAGATGCTAAAGTAGCGGCATTCGCAGAAGCGCTCAGGAAGGCAGCACCCCAAACCGGAAAACAGGACGATGGACTCTACAGCGACTGGCAAATCAAACCAAACAACATTTCCCCCTGGTCAAAACAATGTACCGGACGTTCCCTAAGCACAGCGGAATTTGAAGCAAATCCCGCCACCGCACGGAAAGTTGTAGAGTGCATCATGGGCAATATTCTTCGCCAACAGTATCAAGCGGCGGGTAACAATGAATCCGTAGCGGTACAACGGGCGGCTGCTTGGTGGATGACAGGCGATCCCACCCGCTATAACAGTAAAGACATCGCTTCCTACATCCAAAAAGTTTCTGGTTTTTACCAGCAGTCGCGCTCAACTTCATCCGCAGTACCGCCTGCCTCAACCCCACCCAAACCTGCTACCCAACCAGCGGCTAAACCAACTCCAACTCCCACGCCATCACCATCACCCACCTCAAACCAGCCACCCGCAAAACCCCCTGTCACAACGGCGGCGGCTACCAATTCAGCAAAGATTTCTGATACCCATGTAGGGGCACTGGTGGAAGCGTTACGACGGGCAGCACCGCAAACTGGCACCGCTGATGATGGACTGTACAGCGAGTGGCAAGTTAAACCAGACAATATACCCGGCTGGTCACAACAATGTATCAATCGGGAACTAACACCAGCGCAATTTGAAAGCAGTCCCGTAACCGCACGAAGCATTCTGGTGTGTGTCATGCGCGACGTGTTGCGGGACGAGTTTCAGGCGAGTGGCAACAATGAGGTGGTAGCGGTACAACGGGCGGCTTCCTGGTGGATGACGGGCGATCCGACCCGCTATAACAGCAACGAAACCGGCCCTTATACAGAAAAAGTTCTTGGTTTCTATCAAGAGTTGCGCTCAACTTCATCGGCTTCACCACCTACCTCTAACCAGGCAGCTACAAATTCAGCGACAGAGCCGAAGTTATTTCCCCATCGCTAAACTGTTCGTAGTAGGGCATAGGAACCTAGAACAGGGAGCAATTTCCTTTTAAGGGTAGGTTATTTTTCCTTCTTCCCCAACTAAGTCCGGGAATACTGCTGATAGGAGGCTCTAGCTCCTATCGGCAGCAGCCAATCCAATTAACATTTCTAGTGCAGCGTGAATTCTCCTAAAGAAAAGGTATTTTCCCACTTCATGCTCAAGGAAATCCATGAGCAATCAGAAGTTGTCCGAACTTGTTTAGAGGCTTTCTCAGAAATTCGTTTCAACGATCAACAGCCACGACTTGAATTGACTCAACAACCTCTAAACTTAGGTTTATCATCCAACTTTTACGATGGTATAGACCAGATTAAAATTCTTGCTTGTGGCAGTAGTCTTCATGCCAGCTTAGTAGGTAAATATCTATTAGAGCAAGTGGCTAAAGTGCCAACAAGCGTACACTATGCCTCAGAATTTCGGGATGCACCATCGCCTGCAACTCCGAATACTCTCATTGTTGGCGTTACCCAATCTGGAGAAACCGCAGATACTCTCGCTGCCTTAGAAATAGAAAAACAGCATTGTTCTGGTGAAACTCGATTTTTAGGAATTACCAATCAGGCGGGAAGTTCCTTAGAAAAGCTGGTAGATCGTACAATTCATACTTTGGCAGGAAGTGAAGTAGCGATCGCTGCCACCAAAACCTTTGTCGCTCAGTTGATAGCGTTCTACTGTTGGGCGCTTGATGTAGCATACTGCCGTCAAAATCTATCGAGCGATCGCCTGCATCAAATTCTCACGGAATTGCACCGAATCCCCGAGCAAATTGATTTAATTTTACAAAGCCAAAAGCACGTCATCGAGCAGCTAGCCAAAGATTTTACCCATACCCAAAACTGCATTATTTTAGGGCGCGGGATTAATTTTCCTATCACTCTAGAAGCAGCACTAAAACTGAAAGAAACCAGCTATATCCACGCAACAGGTTATCATGCTGGAGAGTTTTTGCACGGCCCAATTGCGATGCTAGATTCTTCTGTGACTGTAGTAGCGATCGCAATGCCCGGAGTTGTTTATGAAAAAATCCTTGCTAATGCCCAAAAAGCAAAAGCAAGGGGGGTTCAGCTCATTGGGGTGACATCCACAAACAATCCAGAAATTACAGGCATCTTTGATCGGGTATTGACTGTCCCGGAGGTGGACGAATTACTTTCTCCGATCCTGACAGTTATTCCGCTGCAACTCTTAGCCTATTACGCGGCTGTTCATCGGGGATTGGATGTTGACCGCCCCAGAAATTTGACGAAGACTTTGGCTGTGGATTAACCTGTTGATTTCAGAAATTGCGATCGCTTAATTCCCATTTCCTGGCAAGAAGTAACGTAGCCGCCATTGTCCGCGAGTCCGAACAAAACTGACACGGTAATCGGTTTCTGAATCGTACACATAGCGGTTGAGAACCCAACCTTTTTTACCAGTCCGGAGTTTCACTGGCGTCCAACCATCGATAACCTTTTCCTTCACCGCTTTCTGCATCTGCTCTGGTAGGCTATTAAAGGTGTTGCCATCAAACGCTACAAAATCGTAAGACACAACCCCCACAACTTTGCTACCTGCCCCAGGGTTTGCACGGACATTCACATTTTGTCCTAAGATTGCCAGTTGTCCAACATTCGGTTTATCTGGACGAATCGACTCCAGTGCTTTTGCGATATCTGGACACACCCAAACATCAGATCCCGGTTCTTTGTTCGCCACTTTTGCCTGATTGTCGGTAGCACAACCTAAACTAAGTGCCTTATCCATATATGCCCAAAATTTAGAATTTTTGTCATCAATGTTGTAGCTGTCCAAATTGAGCGTACCGCCATAGTTCCATTCAGTTTCTGAGGTGACAAGCGTGCGAATAAAATTAGCATCCCGCCGACTAATGGCATCTAAAAGACGCACGCGAAACTGAGAAAACGAACTTTTGTCTGGCGGAGTTGTTTGAGTCCCAGTTGGTTTTGGAGTCGGCGGCGTATACGGTGGGGGCGATACCGCCACAGACGGGGGTATTTTCGGTTCTAGTGTCTCCGTTGTCGCTGGAGGAGATGGAACTTCAGTTGTGGGTTGTGGTGCTTGGCTGTTGCGGTAGCTAATCGTTGCTAAAGTGGAACCTGCAATCGCTCCTATAGCGATCGCGCATATTATTAAAATTTGATAAGGTTTCATTCTCCCCTCCTGTTCGATATTCCAAGTTCCTACGTTTTCAATGCCTTATCTTTGCCGGAACCAGTGCAAATCCTGCTTGTTTGCTTTTACTGCTTTCAGGATTAACTTGCTAAAGCGGTTGGGTATTGATTCCCATTTTTTTACTCATAGAAATACCCTCACCAATCATTTTTTGACGAGGAAATAACTTATAAAACTGATTTTGAGCTTTCTAAGTAGCAAGCTTCATCAAGGGGATGCCAGTTTGTTAAGCTGCCACATGATTTCTAAGTTATTTTCGTGACTAAAGCTTTTTTGATTGAGTGCCATTTTAAATAACTTTCACAACCTCATTGGCTTTTCTATG
Source organism: Trichocoleus sp. AS-A1 (assembly GCF_039962015.1). Classification (NCBI taxonomy): domain Bacteria; kingdom Bacillati; phylum Cyanobacteriota; class Cyanophyceae; order Leptolyngbyales; family Trichocoleusaceae; genus Trichocoleus; species Trichocoleus sp. AS-A1. Next base: position 7,397 of record NZ_JAMPKG010000024.1, read on the forward strand.
GTTAATGACTATGATCTAAAACAAATTATTTTCATAAGATTTTTCTTGGGTCTTTGGTGATACACATCAGATACCTCACCCCCTGAGGTGGGAGTGCGGCTACGCTAGAAGAAAGAGAGATAATAAGAAACTGAAGTTTAGCGCTTAAACAAGTGAATTGATATCAGCTTGCTCTCAAACTTTTTACTAAATTAGACGCTTGAGCGATCTAAATGTTTCCATCTGTAAGTTTGAGAAATCTAAAACGACTTTTTATATTTTATCAATTAATAATAGACCCAGATAAGGCAGTGAGCCTAAACGATTCATGAAGGTGATATTCTCGAATTCTTAGAGAATTCGAGAATATGAACCGCTGGTTCGCCACTTAAATGGGATTGCTATATAAGCAACCGTTCCCCTTTTTTCTATCTTTAGGGAAAGAATTTTTTAGAATATCTCTGAAAGGAATATTGGCATCTTGTTTGGGCTTTCACTCTCAGGAAATAAACTGCTGCACCCAATAAGAAACTTCTGCCCAAAAGCGAAAGCCTTTGTCGAGCAATGGTGTAATAACCAACTATAATTTTTCCACTACCAATTTCTAAAGTCCTGAGTTACCAGAACTGCTAATGATGCTATGACGGGATCTTTTCTTATGATCTCGTTGCTTTGCCTGCCACCTAGCTTTCCAGTCTCGAAGCGCGATCGCTGTTCTGGCGGTAGGAGAAACATAATTTGGTGAATTTGCTTCTGATTTTTTCTTATCTGAATCTTTCCCTGAAGGACGCTGAGTTGTCATAAACTGCGCTAAATTGTCTTGAGGCGATTCCCAGCCAAATGCCTGCATAATCGCTGTTGCAGATTGATAACGTTCGCGTAAAGAGATTTTCAGCATTCTGTTGAGAATTTTGCCAAAGTCTTTACTGACTGATATCGTATCCTGCCACTGAATCTCACCCGTAGAGCGATCGCTATCAAATTCTAGCGGCGCTTTCCCACTCAACAAGTAAAGACACGTTACGCCTAACGAATAAATATCGCTGGCATAAACAGGACGCAGTGAAAATTGTTCCGGCGGTGCAAATCCAACCGTGCCGATAAACTGGGTGGTTTGCTTCTGACCTCCTGTATCGCTTAAAGGAACCATCTCCTCTTTGACAGCTCCAAAGTCAATCAGCACCAGCCTCCCATCGTCCTGGCAACGGATGATGTTCTGGGGCTTAATATCGCGGTGAATTACATTATTGCCGTGGATGTACTGCAACAATGGCAGGATTTGACGAAGGAAATATTTAACGCCTTCTTCCGATAAGGGACCTCCGCGCCGCACCAAGCGTGCGAGGGTATACCCTCGTACATATTCTTGAACTAAATAGAATTCTCCCTCGTTTACAAAGTAATCTAGCAGCATGGGAATTTGGGAATGGCTGCCCAACTTACTGAGGGTTCTTGCTTCTTGCTCGAAGCGTTTCCGCGCTGTTTGCAGTCCAATCGGATCGCTAAACTTGGGACACAGCTGCTTAATCACGCACAAAGGATCGCCTGGCAAGTTGGCATCTCTGGCTAAAAAGGTGATACCAAAGCCACCTCTTCCCAACATTCGCAGGATCTCATAGCGATCGCGGAACAACTGCTCGGTACCACACAGCTGCCCTAGTTCAGTTTGCTGTAAAACATCTGAGTGAAAAGTTGACAGATTTGTGGGTGGAAAATTCATGACCGTCACTGGCAGGAGGAGGGCAGGAGGGGTGCAGGATCTGCGCTATGCTCCTAGTCTAGATCCCAGTTGTGATAAAAAGCAGAGCGTAATTTTTATTTCCTGATGGTATGGCAATCAGCGGGGATGCACAACCTTCCGCAGTAATATTCCCAGGTAGATCGTTCTGAATGTAGAGACCGGATGATTCGGTCTGTACAATTAAGATGCAAAATTTGCGAGCCAAATCGGGCTTATGACCATGAATACTACACTACAGCGTGTCTTTGACCAAGGTCGTGCTTTAAAAATTATTACCGGATTGAATAACTTCAATCCGGAGCGAGTTGCTGCCACCGTTAAGGCAGCCGACTTAGGCGGTGCTACTTTCGTCGATATTGCCGCAGAACCCAATTTGGTGCGGTTGGCTCGTCAGTTGACAAGCCTGCCAATTTGCGTATCAGCAGTAGAACCAGAACTGTTTGCGATCGCAGTGGAAGCTGGAGCGGATTTGATTGAAATCGGCAACTTTGATAGTTTTTACGCGCAGGGACGGCGATTTGAAGCAGAAGAAGTGTTGGCGCTGACGCAAGCAACGCGATCGCTGCTGCCAAATATTACCTTGTCTGTCACCGTGCCCCATATTCTGGAGCTAGATCGGCAAGTTCAACTCGCAGAAGCATTGGTAAAAGCCGGTGCCGATATTATCCAAACCGAAGGAGGCACTTCCTCAACCCCGACTCATGCCGGTACGCTGGGACTGATTGAAAAAGCGGCTCCTACCTTAGCAGCAGCTTACGAAATTTCCCGCGCTGTTTCCGTTCCAGTCCTGTGTGCTTCCGGGATTTCCAGCGTTACCGCACCGATGGCGATCGCTGCCGGTGCTGCGGGTGTCGGCGTCGGTTCTGCCATCAACCAACTCAACAGTGAAGTCGCGATGGTAGCGGCTGTTCGTAGCTTGGTGGAAGCACTATCCACTGTCAGCCGCGAACGCATTCATGCGTAATCCCTAAGCGGTCGGAGTGATGAGTGATGAGTTTTGAATTTTGAATAAATCTTGGCTAAGGAACGTGGATTAAAAAACATTACACTGATGCACGTTCTGTAGGGACATGGCAGCGCCATGCCCCTACGCCAGAAATCGAGGTTAATCAATCAACCCTCAAAACTCAAAATTCAAAACTCAAAACTTATCCCAAGCAATCTTTCAAGCTGTAAACCACTTGCTCCTGTTCCGCCAGAGAAAGTTCTGGAAACATGGGCAAGGCCAAAACCTCGTGACAGACTTGCTCCACCACAGGGAAGTCCCCAGATTTATAGCCTAAATTCTTGTAGACCGGCTGTAGGTGTAAAGGCAGGGGATAGTAAACCATCGAACTAACGCCTTGCTGCTGTAGCTGATTGCGAACCTCATCCCGATAGCTGCCGTTACTGGATTGGGTGAGGCGAATCGTGTATTGATTCCAAACACAGCGACCTCCTGGCGTTTCTTGCGGCTTCACCACCCCAGGCACCGGCTCTAACAATCGGTGGTACTGCTGTGCAACCGAGCGACGCAGGTCATTCCACGTATCCAGATAACGCAGTTTAATTTGCAGAATGGCGGCTTGTAGAGCATCCAAGCGGCTATTAATGCCAGTTGCTTCATGATGGTAGCGATCGCGCATTCCATGCTCCCGCAGCATCCGTATAGCAGAAGCGATCGCTGGATCGTTCGTCGTCACCGCACCGCCATCTCCACAAGCACCCAGATTCTTAGTCGGAAAGAAACTAAAGCAGCCAATATGCCCGATGCTGCCAACTCTAGATCCTGCCCACTCAGCGCCTGTAGCTTGGGCACAGTCTTCAATCACCGCTAGATTATGAGCCTGTGCTACGTCCATCACTGTCGTCATATCTACCGGCTGCCCAAACAGGTGAACTGGGATAATGGCGCGAGTTTTAGCGGTAATCGCCTTTTGCAGCTGGTCGATATTGAAATTAAACGTTTGGGCATCAATATCAACAAAAACCGGCGTCGCCCCCACCACGCTAATTACTTCAGCAGTGGCAATAAAGGTGAACGGCGTCGTAATTACCTCATCCCCCGGCCCAATCTGTAAAGCCCTGAGAGCTAGATAGAGGGCATCTGTACCAGAGTTACACGCTACACACTCTGAAACGCCTGTGTAAGCTGCAAACTGTTGCTCGAAGCCTGCAACCGAAGGACCACCAATATAACGACCAGAAGCCAAGATGCCTAGAACGGCTGCATTCACTTCTTCACTGATAATTTTGTACTGCCGCGACAGGTCTAGGGGGGGAATATTATTCACTCGTTGACACCACAAATTTTTATCTACATAGAACCAAATTTTGCTCAGAAAGGGAATCCACGCCTCACCATCCTTTTTGATTCAGAATGCCGAACTTACAAAATTGTTTCGCAGAATTTGGCAGATAGAGGGACGATAACAGGAAAACGAGGCAGACCCACAGAGGACAAGGGGAGCATTCCTATTTTCACTCACTCCTAACTCCTAACTCCTAACTCCTAACTCCTCAGCACTCAGTCCTCAGCACTCAGTCCTCAGCACTCCGCCCTCAGTCCTCAGTCCTCCGCCCTCCGCAATCAAAACTTCCTCAATCCTGGCAGAATTAGGGAGAAAGCAAGACCTCATTTTGAACTGTGGATTCTTTAATTGCACTGAACTTTACAGACCTTGTCTTGGCGTTGGGCATGATGGCAGTTGCCATTGGTTTATCCAGGATTCAACAACTCGGATTAGAAGGGCAATTGGCGATCGCCACTGGTCGCACTATTATCCAGCTGTTGGGCGTTGGATATGTATTAGCCTTCGTCTTCGCCTGGAAAAATCCTTGGGCAGTTTTGGCACTTTTGATGGTGATGCTGAGCATTGCCGCAATTGTTGCTCGCAATCGCATCGGCAAAAAAATTCCCCAAGTATTGCCCGTGGTGTGGGGGTCGATTTTGGTGAGTAGCGCCCTGACATTGAGTTACACCACTTTGTTGATCCTTCAACCGCCCATTTGGTATGAACCCCAGTACCTGATTCCCTTAGCGGGAATTGTACTCGGAAATGCGATGAATGGAGCAGCGATCGCAGGCGAACGTTTGAGCAGCACCGTCAACGCTAGTCGCGCCGAAATTGAAACCCACCTGAGCTTAGGTGCAACGCCACAACAGGCGGTTGCACAGTACCGCAAAGATTCCATCCGCGCCGGTTTGATTCCCACTCTGAACCAAATGATGGTTGTTGGAGTCGTGACACTACCAGGAATTATCACAGGTCAATTATTGAGTGGTGTTGACCCGCTGAATGCTGCATCCTACCAAATTTTAATTATGTTTATGCTTGCTTTTACCAACTTAGTGACAACTTTATTAGTCACTCAAGGGCTTTGCCGCCAGTTTTTTACTAGCGAAGCCCAACTCAAGAATCATTAAAAATAAAAAACGAGTTTTCTTAAAAAAAATCCTAGGGAGTTTAACTCAAATCTTGCCCAGTTTTATTACGACTTTGCATCTGTTGTTTATTGGTTTGACAAATGCAAGATGTAATCCTAATTTCCCTTGATGATGCTACACATTTGATCCGCTCAACTGGGAAGGAAGACGAAGCAGTAAGTGTAGCAGCACAAAAGTGAAATGGTATAAGTAGCAACAGCAAAAGCTAACCCAACCTCAGGATTTGGTGGGTTGGGACAGAAAACATAACCGACCCTAATGTGAGACTTTTATTCCTAGCTAACCTTGGGATACTTGTTCAACAAAGACCCATCTGGAGTATAGAGTTCAAGAGGAATACGGGCGTTATCGCTAATCGCTTCCAGTGCATCTCCTAGGGTTCGCAAATGAGCAGCTATCCCAGCTTGAGCATTAGCATCTCCCCTCAATTGTGCGGCGTTTACGGTTTGCGTCACCATCTGCATATAAGCGGGTGTCAACTGAACTCTGATTAGCTGACTGGTGACAGTGTATTCACAGACTTTCGGCGTTCCAGCGCAGGTTTTAATAAGATCGGTACTCGCTTTTTGTAGCAGGCTGGCATACCCTAGTTGGATTTCTGCTTGCCTGAGTTCGGCTTTATAAGAACTCATTAGCGAATCGCCTTGATTGTAAAAAAAAGTGCCTCTGGGAATTTTTTGAATGTTAACGATTGCATTGCGCCAGTTCAGCACCGCTAATGTCCATTGGTTGCGCTGTTCGTAATTTTTAGCCTTGCGTGCGAGGGTTTGAGCGAAATTGTAGGCGTTAGCGGCAATTTGTTCTTTATTTTTGCGATCGCGTGCTGCTGACAATTTGGGCAGATTCGTCGCCAGCAGTTGCTGCGCCTCCGGACGGGAAGTCGTGCCGACAGGAATTGCCTTGAGCCGATTGATTGCCATCTCCCAGTTCATTTCAGCCAGTCGCCAAGTGGCGATCGAATTAGCCACTCCTTCACGGGCTTCTGCTACCTGAAGCCCTTCTTTTGCAGCGTCGAGGTTTTTAAGCGCCTGTCGTTCGGCATTCACTCGCCCGTTAATCGCGGCTAAATTTATTCGATAGTCCTTAATTTTCTGCTGAGCCAGTTGATAGACCGTGCTATTTTTGGGCACGGGTTCCAAAAGCGCGATCGCTTCTCGCCATAGCTTCTGAATTTCTAACCATTCTGTCGCTGAATGGGGAGGATTTTGGCTCTGTCTAGCCGCCGCCGAACCTTTACTCAAAGCCATTACCAGCTGATCGAGCAATTCGGCTTGCTGCGAATTGTCGTTTAATTGCTTCTGAGCTTCGGAATAAGAACCAGACCAGAATGGAATCAGCTTCAAAAGGCGGATTGCCTCTTGTTGTTTCTCTCTTGCTTCTAATATTTCTTGCCCAGATTTTGGTCTTTGAAGGGTTGCAGATGCCTCCTGGCTCAACGCTTGTGCCGTGAGTAGCGGCGTACAAGTTCCGATGACGCAGGGACGTGTCAAGGCATAGAGAGTGAGCAGAAACGTCAATAAACTTACTCCCGCGCTTGCCAACAGTACCGGCAATGGCAATCGCTGTAGTTTACCAACCAGTGAAGTCGGTGGTGCTTCGGTTTTAACCTCCCCCGGCGAATCATCCGGCTCTAAACTGAGTTCATCGGCGGGAAGGGAGGAAGATTCATCAATTGTCGGTGCTGAGCCGATTTCTGCCGAATCGGTATCCACTCCAATGCTGTCATCTGCCGCTGCTGGTGTCTCGCTGGGGAGATTTTCCGGAATTGTCTCCTTGCGCCTCAATTTTTTGGGCGGATTTTTGACTTCTGTCGAATTTGGGATTGTCTCCTCGATAACAGATGTCTCATCAGCGAGAGCAGTCGTTAACGTTGATACAGTTGACGTTGACACAACAGGCGGATCGACACTGAAGGCATGGAAAGCATAGGGTTGCTTTTGCCCGACTACTCTTAGATACAGCTGGACTTGACGGGCAAATTCCGGTTGCAGACTTTTGAGCGTTTGCTCTAACGTTCTAAAGGTTCGTTGCGGGTCAGGCAGAAAATCCGCTGGGTGTTGCGTCAAAATAATTAACGCTTCCTGCGGTAAGGCACACCGAACTTGAAAGGGAACCTTCTCCGGTAATGCCGAGTAAAGGCGATTTTGTAGAATTCGCCCCAGTACCTCTAATTCGCTTTCGCGGGCTACTGTTTCCATCCAGCAACACCCTCCGTTTCACTTTCTTCCATTTTGAGGCAGGACAGCTAAAAAGCTTGCTCAATTTTCTACTTTCAAGCAGAGGAATCGCATCAGTAGTGCTTGCAATAATTAAAAAATCTAATCAAAAATCTAAAAATTTGTCTTGGCTACAGCGAATTGGCTATTGCTTGCAATGCTAGGGCTTACCATTAACAACTGTACGGGCACGCGGCTAAGGTGTTAGCCTACTGAACTCAAGTTATGAAGATCGATACTCCACCGCTATCTGAACAAGTCATCCTAATTACAGGAGCTTCTACTGGGATTGGCGCTGCTCTGGCGCAAGTTTTAGCGACTCAGTCGTTGGGAATCCGGCTCGTCTTAGCAGCTCGAAACCAGGAAAAATTGGAGGAAGTCGCAACTTTCTGCCGCAAAGCGGGTGCTGATGTGCTGGTTGTTCCCACCGATATCTCTCAAGTTGAGCAGGCTAAAGCTTTGGCAACTAAAACGATCGACCATTTTGGGCGCGTGGATGCCTTGGTCAATAATGCCGGATATGGACAGATGGGACCAGTAGAGTTGATTCCATTTGAGGCGGTGCAGCGGCAGTTTCAGGTCAATTTACTCGGCCCGCTTGCCTTAATTCAAGCTTTAATTCCAGGAATGCGGGACCAAGGGGGTGGACGGATCGTTAATATTAGTTCTCTAGGCGGACGGCTTGCGTTTCCCTTTGGAGGGTTATATAGTTCCTCTAAATTTGCTTTGGAAGGAATTAGCGATGCACTTCGGATGGAACTGGCTCCATTCAATATCAAAGTCAGCGTGATTGAACCAGGGCCAGTCAGTACGGAGTTTTTCGCGGTAGCAGCGCAACGGGTTGAGCAAGCGATATCAACTCCACAAGATACACCTTACCGGGCTGCTTTTGAGCGGCTAGAAGGACTAGAGGAACGAACCAGTAGTCGAGCTTGGACTTCCGAACGGGTTGCTAAAGTGGTTGTGCGATCGCTCACCGACCGTCACCCTCGTCCCCGCTACGTGGCTGCTACTGGGGGAGATATTCTACTGTTTTTAATGAACAAAGTGTTGCCTACCAGGGCGGTTGATGCCTTTTGGCAGCGTTTCTATGGAATTGATAAAGTCGCCAAAGACTGGCAAAGTCGTCAGAAACAGGGGTAATCGGGATTGGGTAATTGTCACTCGTCATTATCGTTAGCCATTCGTCTTTGGTTTGCTGCGACTGCCGAATAACGAATCCCTTTTTTCTCAATTACCATTCCCCATTCCCCATCCCTCATCCTTAAATTGCCATTCATGGATTTACTAGAATATCAAGCTAAAGAATTATTTCGGGAGATGGGCATTCCCGTTTTGCCTTCTCAACGAATTGATAATTCCAGAGACCTCAAGGGTTTGCAAATTCCTTACCCGGTTGTCCTAAAATCGCAGGTGCGTGCTGGTGGACGGGGTAGAGCGGGTGGAATTCGATTTGCAGAAAACACCATCGATGCGATCGCGGCAGCACGGACGATTTTTAATTTGCCGATTCTGGGTGAATATCCCCAAGTGCTTCTAGCAGAAGCAAAATACGATGCTACTCGTGAATTTTATCTAGCCGTCACCCTAGACTACGACCTTCGTCGCCCGGTGCTGCTAGGTTCCTCACAAGGAGGCATGAACTTGGAAGCGGTGATGGAGCTTCTTCAGCAAGTTGTTGTTGACCAAGAATTTTCCTCCTTTTATGCCCGCCATCTGACCCTGAAAATGGGACTCCAAGGTTCCTTGATCCAGTCAGTTAGCACCGTTATCGAAAAGATGTACCATCTGTTTATCCAAAACGATTTAGATGGAGTGGAAATCAATCCCCTGGGTGTAAGTCCTACAGGCGAATTGATGGCTTTAGATGGCAAAATTACAGTCAATGATGCTGCTCTCAGACGGCATCCCGCTTTGGCTTCTCTAGCGGCAAAAATGCCTCAGTCCGATATCGCGAAGGAAACGCCTACAGACATCGATCCCGGTAAGTTTCTACCCATTCAGAACTGGCTGAATCGAGATGGTAATATTGGGATTCTCTGTAACGGCACCAGCTTGGCGATGGCAATGGTGGATTTGGTTTACAGCGCTGGCGGTAAGCCGAGACTTTGCCTAATTGTGGGTGAGGAGGCGAGTGGAAATTTGACACCCGCATCTTGGAGAGAACAGCTCGAACAAGCGCTAGACCGTCTCACTCAAAATAAAAACATTAAAGTATTGCTGGTTAATATTTTGGGCAATACCGCAGCGAGTCAGGAAGTCGTTGCAGTGATTGATTCATATCTGCAACGAAAAGTTAATGAAATGACAGAGCATCCGCAGCGAATGACTCGACGGGTTAGTACACCCAGCCCCAAGGACTCTCGCACCCGGATTGGCGATCGCAGACCAGAATTTCTCACCCTGCTTCCCCAATTTGTTGTGCGCTTAGCAGGTGGCGAACTCGACAAAAGCCAAGAGCCTCTAGCGACGATGCCCGTACACTGGAGCGATAATCTGGATGACGCTGTTGAGCAAGCGATTTCCCTAGCCAAAGCAGCAGCTAAAAGTAGATCCGGGACTCCCAGCACCAAATCGTGAGGCAAGGTTGTTTTAGCGGTCGAGCTTTCATGCTGCTTTGGTTGGCATTAAAGTTACATTCAGGACGTTGGCTTGCTCCTGTCAACCTGACTCGCTCATCTCAACCTGATATAGATGTATGGGAGATGTTAGATACCGACATTTGTTATTAGACCTCATGTGCTGTTCGCGCACGAACGTTGCATGGAAAATAGACTTTGGTAAAGGATCATGAAGTTAACGCCAGACAGTAAAATCCTGATACAAGGCATCGCAGAACCACTTGCGTCAACCTACACTGCCCGAATGACAGCTTACGGCACGAAGGTAGCAGCTGGGGTCAGTGCCGGTCAGGGAGGGCAAACGCTGGATGGCATTCCGGTGTTCGACCTGGTAGAGCAGGCGATACAGTCGGTCGGAGCGGTTGACATTAGCATTATCTTTGTACGACCTTACGCGGCGCTTGATGCTGCGCTAGAAGCGATCGCAGCAGGTATCCGACAAATTATTCTGATTACGGGTGGGATACCTCCCCTGGATATGGTTCGGCTGCTCAGAAAGGCAGAGGCGACTCAAACTCTCATCGTCGGTCCCAGCAGTGCTGGGATTATTGTTCCAGGCAAGGTTTTACTAGGCACTCATGAACCTGAATTTTATAGCCCTGGATCGGTGGGACTGCTCAGCCGCAGCGGCAATCTCACCTACGAAGTAGCCGGGGAAATGACACGAGCCGGTTATGGTCAGTCGATTGCTGTCAGTATTGGCAGCGAGCCGTTTGTCGGATCTTCTGTCGTACAATGGCTGGAAATTTTGGCAGCAGATAAAAACACGAAGGTCATTGTTTTAGTCAGCCATATCAGCCATACCAGTTCTAGTGATGAACAGGCGGCAGCAGAATACATCGTTGCTACACTTGATAAGCCAGTAATTGTATATTTTGTCGGTCGCTTGCTTCCACAAGAAAAACTTTTAGGCCCAGGGAATGCACTTGGTTTTTGGCGTCAGGAAGCGATGCTCGCTTCTCCACAGGCTGAACTTGCGGCCGAACAGACACCTGAAAACCGAAAAATTGCCGCTTTCAAGCAAGCGAAAATTCCAATAGCAGAGCGCCCTTCCCAAATTCCAGATTTGGTGAAAAAGGCGCTCAAAAAGTCGGGTTGAAAATTGAGTTAGAGCGGGAAGAGAGGGAGAAGCAGTCGCGATATTTCTCCCTCTCTGAAGTGTTCTAGCGGACGGGCTCTGATGGACGATTGGCAAAGATTGCTTTGGAGGAAGATGCGCCTGCTAATTGCATCTGCCGCGTCAATTGTAAGCTTAACAATGTCGTAACGCTCCACTGTCCCAAGATTGTCAGAAAAATGGGAATTGTGGAGGCTTCTTTTACCCCTATCCAGGGAAAGGCGGTAAGCAGCCACACACCAGAGCTTTGATAAAATGGCATCGACAGCACGCTGAAAAAGATTGGGGGAAATGCAATCAAGGCTATTACAGTTATGCCAGCCCAGAGCGATCGCTTTGCTGTTTTCATAAATAGCAGCGTCTGAGCGATACCCGCCAATATCAAGATCCAGTTTAGACTCAAGATCAAACCTAAAATAGCTGAAATCTTGGCACTGTTTTGAGGCCAAAACAGAATCCAAGCACCCCAAATTACGGTTTTAATGCCCAAATTTACTGCTACTGCCACCAGTGATGGGCTTTTTTCACCCCACAGCAAATCCTGCATTAAGCCGCTTTTCCAAAAACCTTTACGGTTAGAAACCTTTTCGCGGCGGTAACGCGCCCAATCCTGTAATGCCTGACGGTGAGGGGATAAAGCAGCAATTAAACCCAAGAACCATAGCAGATTTACGGTTTCCATAAAGACCAACAATCCCCACAGAAATCCAGATTCAGCAAATTGTGCCGGATTTAAGTGGTTCTTTTGTAGACAAAAACCTAGAAGCAGGAATTCAAAATAAGCGACCATCCAGTAACTTTGTTTTTTGCTGATAAGCGTGGCGTTGGCATTAGCAAAACGCCGATTTAAGGCTTGCCAAATCCAGTAAGTCCACAAACTAAAAGTTAGAATTGCAAAGGTCTCAGCTAACAAAAAGTTACTACCGAGCGGTATATAAAACCATTGCCAATAGTATAGTACTGAATCGCTCCAATCATAATTGGCCTGTGTAACCAGGGACACAGACCAATTAATTACATTTAGCCAAGGCAAAGCAAATACAAAGGTTAAAAAACTGGCTGACGAAGCTTGAAATTCGCTCAAAAATCCATAAAGTAAGGCAGCGCTATAGAAGAAATAGTAACTAGCACCTGAGAGCAAATAAAAACTCACCAGAAAGTGAAAAGGTACACCGGCACTAATCGCAGACCAGCAATGCAAAGGTAGTGCTAGGGCTACACCCAGATAAAGTAAGATAGGCACTCCCAGGATTTTCCCCGTCAAAATGCTTTGACTGGATTGGGGACTTAATCGAATGAAATTCAGGGTGCCTCGACGCTCTTCTTTGCCAAGGTCGCTGATAATCATATAGACCCCAGCGAGTAATAAGATGAAAGGCAAAGTCCAATTCAAAATGCTGAATATGGCCTGCCACCAATGCTGCCACTCGATGATAATCTGACCGGCAGCATCCAACCGGCAGTTGTAGTTACTGGTTCTTACACAAAAGCTGCTGTAGGTTCCATCAAGATTTAGTTGTTCGTAAAAATATAAGACCAGTAAAAACTGACTAATCAAAGAGACACCGATAGCGATCGCTAACTTGCGAGTTTTCAGTTGTCCTTTGAGTTCGCGCAGAAACTGAGGGTTCCAATCGCCCAATCGCTCCATCCAAAGTAGGTTCATCTCTGTTTTCCTTGATCGCAAATTTTGAGAAGAAACCCGTTTTCGAGGCAGAAAACGGGTTTTTCTAGATTCGTTTGTGTCCGAGAATTCGATTCGAGCGATCGCTTCTCTACAAGCCGTTAGCGGGTAAAGAGGGACGATTGGACATCAGCGATTTCGACGCGGACTCACCCGCCTGCCGTAACTGTCGCGCTGTCTGAATACTCAACAAGCTGAACATTAGCCACTGACCCAGCACTGCCAGACCCAGGCTAGTCGCAGCAGCATCTTTTACAGCACCCCAGGCGAAGACGGAAAACAGCCATACGCCAGGGATTTTAGCGGGAGAGATTGATAGTAAGCCGAACACAATCGGCGGCAATATAATCAATCCAGCCACTGTACTCGCTGCCCAGAGCGATCGCTTCGGTGTCTTCATGAACAGCATTAGCTGAGCGACGCCTGCGTAAATCAAGATTAAATTGACACTCAGCAGGATGGTCGCCAGCGCTGATGCTTTATACGCACTTGCAGGCCAAAGGAGTATCCAAGGCACCATGATAGTTGAAGCAATCAGTAAATTCAGTGCCACTGCTCCCACTGAAGGGCTTTTTTCCCCCCAAACCAAATCCTGCACCAAGTTTTTCACGCGAGAAGATGTTTTCTCCCGTCGGTAACGCGCCCAATCCTGCAAAACTTGGCGGTGCGGCGACAACGCTGCCATCAGACACAAGAACAGCGGCAAATTTAACAACAGCAAACCACCAAAATTATCAAACAGTCCGCCTGGTATAGATTCTGGATTATCTGCGCGCCATTTGGGTAAGGTTAGAGCAAATCCCAGAACAGCCACTTCAAAGCAAGCCGTCATTATATAACTCTGCCGTTTGCTGAGGAGAGTCGTACTGGGGTTGTGAAAGCAACGCTTCATCCCTTGCCAAAACCATAAGGTTCCCACCGCATAGTTCAGCACGCTAAAGCCGATGACATTCCAGACGCTGGTACCTAGAGGTAAGTAAAACCATTTCCAGGCTTCCAGTTGCACCATTCCCGATGATGCTTGATAGGCACTTCCTTGAGAACTGGCATTAATGAGGTATGCCAGCACAATTGAAGGAGAAAATAGATGCAGCCAATCTAGGGGGGAATTATGGATGATTGTGCTGCTGTTAAGGCTCAAGCCAGTCATGAGGGTCAGAAACATCAGCACGATGCCGCTGCCAATCCAAGATTGAAATCCACCGAGTCCACCAGCGACTAATCCATAAAGTAAGGCAGCGCTATAGATACAAGCAGCGCTGGCAACCACGACACCATAAAAGCCCAGAATGAGGACTAAAGGAATTTCAGCCGACAGACCCGCCAACAAATGCAAAGGAATCGCCAGACCGGCTAGGAGATAAAGTAAAATCGGCACTCCCAGCAACTTGCCGCTGAAAATACTGGTTGTTGACTGGGGGCTGAGGCGAATGAAATTCAGTGTGCCGCGATTTTCTTCCCGCGATAGGTCGCTAATTAGCATATAGGTGCCAGCCACCAAGACGGTCATGAAGCCAATAACACTCAGCCACACGAACACATCTAGCCACCACAACTGCCAGTTAATGGCAAAATTGCCCAGGGCATCTACAAGGCACCTCTGCCCATAACCAGGACGATTGTCTAGGCAATATCTACTGTAGATATCGCCCATACCCGTATCAACTGGCAGTTGAGTTGCGAAACTCATCAGCAGTAGCATTTGACCCATCAGCGCGATCGCTACTGCAATTAATACATTTCGGGGTTTAAGACGCCCTTTAATTTCTCGTAACAGCTGGGGATTCCAATCTCCCAGCCGGTCGCCCCAATTAATTTTCATCACTAAAAAATCTCCAGAATTAAATTCAGTGCTGAGTGAAGAGTAAGCATTGTTAATAACTCAGTCCAAAGCCTTCAGTCCTCAGTCCTCAGTCCTCAATCTTGTCTTATGATGCTTGCTGGTGTCCCAGCTTCAGGAAAATGGTTTCCAAGTCTTCCTGAGTGCAATGAAATTCGGTCAGAGGGATGTCAGATTCAACAAGCGATCGCAACAACTTAGCACAATCTTCCTGACCCCCAGAAAAGTAAAGGCGCACTCGCTCTTGTCCCGCCATCACCTCCAATTCTTCGACTAAAGGATGGTTTCTCAGCTTTGATACAAGTGACTCTAGCTTACCCAACGTAGACAAGAAAATTTGCTGGCGGCTGAGGCGGCGGCGAAGTTCCTTGAGTGGCGAACTTTCTACGAGAAAGCCGAGTTCCATGATGCCTACTGAGGTGCAAAGTTCCTCTAAGTCGCTAAGGACGTGTGACGAAATGACAATCGTCATCCCGGCTTCCTGCAATACTTTGATGATTTCCCGAAACTGCATCCTGGCAAGGGGATCTAATCCGGAAACGGGTTCATCCAACAGCAGCAAAATCGGTTCGTGAATAATTGTCCGCGCCAGACTCAGGCGCTGTTTCATCCCCCGCGAGAGCGTGGCAATCATGCTATTGCGCTTACCCGTTAGCTGCACCAGTTCTAAAACTTCCCGCAGGCGCTGGCTGCGGTGTGGTTCTCGCAAGCGGTAGAGACGCCCAAAATAGTCTAGGTAGTCCCAGACTGTCAAATCGTCATACAGGGGGAAGTCATCGGGTAGATAGCCGAGTCGCCGCTTCAGGGTAGGGTTGCTGTGATCGCGTTGCAGGCGATCGCCATTAATATAAATTTCACCTGTCGTTGGCTCTTCAGCCGCCGCCAACATCCGCAGCAACGTTGTTTTACCGGCTCCATTCGGTCCAATTAGTCCATAGACTTCACCAGCTTTTACCTGTAAATCAATATCATTAACTGCAATATGTCGATCGAATTGCTTGGTGAGTCCACAAGTTTGAATTGCCAGTTCTTTTGCCATAGCTGCTGAGGGTTGACTGTAAGATGGCTTGCTTGAGTGCTAGCGTAGCCTTTACCTACAGCATTTGCCACGAGCGTTTCTGAAATTTAAACAAGATTGCAGAACCGATTAGCCTTGTAATTCCTTAATTTGTCCCAATTAGGATAATTTCAGGGGGATCAGACATTTTACTATTTGGTTCAGCTAGCACCTTCAAGCATAGAAGGCTCTTACAAGAGCGATTGCACTTTTGGCTCTGTGTCAATGCCGTTCGTTAATATTCGGATGCTCTGTTCTTCCAATCCTCAAATAGCACGCCTGTAATCTTTAATAATTCTCTGCAAGCATTTTAATTAATTTTATTTAATAAAGCTTACTGTTTTTTTGGACATTCACAACTCCAATACATTACATCATTTATTGAAAAAATATTTAATAAATTTGCTTGCGAATCAGCCTTAGATATTTTATTCTTTCATCTTGAACTTTCTTACTTGCAACTATTTAATAAATTCAAAAGAGGTTCAAAAGCCAGTTAGTAAAAGACACGAGTCCTAAATCAACTTCGACAATGGCACATAAATCATCCGATATCGAGCTGATAAAATGCTGAAAAATAGTATTGGCATTTTATAGAGACGAAGCGATTCGAGCGGCAATTTCTCCTTGTTAGCAGCATTGACTGAATGCTTTGCCCATTACATTATGAATGGTGTTATAACCAACTTCTCAGACATCCCGCTCCTGGCTGCCCTCACCGCCTTCTTTTTTGGCAGAAAGTTAGCAATCAGAGGAATTGCTGGTATTCCCGCACCTATTTAGGTCTAGCTGGGCTTTAGCTCTAGCTGGGCAGATTGTAACTGAATCTGAACGTTTTTCAGGTACATTTCCCCTGTATGATTAATAACTCGCAAGAGTTTTGAACAACCTATGACACAGCAGAACTACCGTATTACCCTACTTCCCGGCGATGGCATTGGCCCTGAAATTATGGCAGTAGCGGTAGACGTGTTGAAACTTGTCGGGAAACAATTTGAGATTCAGTTTGAATTTCAAGAAGCCCTTGTGGGGGGTGCGGCGATTGACGCTACGGGAGAACCGCTACCCGCCCAAACGTTGGAAACATGCCGCAATAGCGATGCTGTTTTACTGGCTGCTATTGGCGGTTATAAGTGGGATAACCTCCCTCGCCATCAACGCCCGGAAACGGGTTTGCTAGGACTCAGGGCTGGTCTTGGGTTATTCGCCAATTTGCGTCCCGCCAAAATATTACCCCAGTTAGTGGATGCTTCGTCCTTGAAACGGGAAGTGGTCGAGGGCGTTGATATCATGGTGGTGCGCGAATTGACTGGTGGTATCTACTTTGGGGAACCGAGGGGAATTTTTGCTACGGAAACAGGCGAGAAGCGCGGCGTCAATACAATGGCTTATACGGAATCAGAGATTGACCGGATTGGGCGAGTAGCCTTTGAGACAGCGCAAAAACGCAGTGGGAAGCTATGTTCGGTGGATAAATCAAATGTGCTGGAAGTGTCGCAGTTGTGGCGCGATCGCATAACTGCGCTCTCGAAAGAATATCCAGATGTGGAATTGTCTCACCTCTATGTAGACGCCGCTGCTATGCAACTTCTTCGCTGGCCTAAACAATTCGACACAATTGTGACAGGTAATCTATTTGGTGATATCCTGTCTGATGCTGCCGCTATGCTTACTGGCAGTATTGGAATGTTACCTTCTGCCAGTTTAGGTGCATCTGGCCCCGGTGTCTTTGAACCCGTCCACGGTTCTGCCCCCGATATCGCTGGGCAAGATAAAGCAAATCCGCTGGCGCAGGTTCTGAGTGCAGCGATGATGCTGCGCTACGGCTTAGACCAGCTTGCTGCTGCCGACAGAATTGAGCAAGCGGTGATGCAAGTTCTGGAGCGCGGCGATCGCACGGGTGACATTATGTCTGAAGGGATGAATCTTTTAGGGTGCAGTGCAATGGGCAATGCATTAATCCAAGCACTAGAAAAGCCTTAAGAAAATTTCATCCTCAACTGCAACAAAAATTGGTATACCTATTGCAGTTTGCAGGAATTGCACGGGTAGATTATAGACTAGCTCAAATAACAGGGGTAGATGAGTGGTTTACGCTTCACAGCAACGGTTAGAAAATCGGACGGAAAGGATAGATATCCCCGTGTTGCTAGACCCCAGCATCGTCAGAGCAGCTCGACAAATCTATCGGACTTACTCGGAAGTCCATCCAGACCGTATGCAGCGCCCTCTAGGGGTGGCAATCGATCGGTATACCTATCGGGGCAAGCTGATTTTTGCAGGCAAACCGATTCTGTTGCCGCAAGAATGTTTTGTGCCTTTTAGTCAAATTGAGTCGGAAATATATTAGTGATTAGTCTAAATTGTCCTTAGTGATGAGTCATGACCCACTACTAATGACCCATGACTCATGACCCGTGACTAATAACTAATTGCTATGGATGATTTGATGGCGTTGCCTGCTGCTGCGATTGTCTTCGCATTGGGTGCCTCAATTGGCAGTTTTCTCAATGTGGTAGTTTATCGATTGCCAGCAGGTTTGTCGATTCTTTGGCCCCCTTCTCGTTGCCCGCAATGTCTGCATCGACTGGGTAAAGGTGAAAATGTCCCAATTGTCGGTTGGCTGCGGTTACAGGGGCGCTGTCGCCACTGTAGAAGCAAGATTTCCGGGCGCTATCCACTGGTAGAAGCGGCAACAGGGATGTTGTTTTTGCTAGTTTTCTTGACGTTTGGCATTTCGGTGCAAACGCTAGGATATTGGGCTTTTTTTAGCTGGTTGTTAACACTATCGCTGATCGATTTAGACACAATGACATTGCCCAATCCACTTACTCAAACCGGCTTAATTTTGGGTTTAGTGTTTCAGGCGATCGCCGGTTTTATGCCAGCAGCAAGTTGGGCAGAAAGTGCAAATCATTTGATGTCAGGCATTGTGGGTGGTGTAGTCGGAATTTGGTTGTTTGACATCATTGCTTTTGGGGGAGCGATCGCTTTTGGGCGAGCGGCAATGGGTGGAGGAGATGCTAAACTGGCGGCAATGATGGGAGCCTGGTTGGGCTGGAAGAATTTGCTACTGGCTGGGTTTTTGGCTTGTGTACTGGGAGCCTTTGCCGGTGGGGGAGCAATCGCGCTTGGCTGGCTTGACCGGCACCGGCCCATGCCGTTTGGTCCCTTCCTAGCACTGGGAGCGCTTTTGGCAGCTTTTTGGGGTGAGGCGATTTGGTCTGCTTACCTGCAACTCTTTTTCCCCCTCAATTAACGCATTCCCCCTGCCCTGATTTACCGCAATACTGCCGTATTGTAAGATATTCCAGTGTCTTGGATTACCCTAAAAACAAATTGCGCTCGCTGGGAAGCTGAATTAATGCAGCAAATGCTAGCGGCTCATCAAATTCCTAGTCGGATTCTCGACCTCGGTGTGGCACCTTATTTTGGTGCGGGGAGTCCTACTGCCTTACAGGTGCGATCGCAGGATCGGTGGGCCGCTCTGCTATTATTGAGTCCGATTCAGGAAGAGCAAGCTTAAAGCGTAGGAAAATCATTTTAATAAGAGGAATTAACCGTTTTCATGTCTCTATTTGATTGGTTTGCAAATCGACGAAAATCAGAGCCAATTAGTGAACAGCGGCAAGAGCGTGAGATTGCGGATGGGCTGTGGACAAAGTGCGAGGCATGTAGTGTCCTTGCTTATACCAAAGACCTCCGCTCAAACAATATGGTTTGCCTGGAGTGCAACCATCACAACCGGGTGTTCAGCGATGAACGCATCCGCCAGCTGATTGATGCCAATACCTGGATGCCGTTGGATGAACAGGTGTTTCCCACCGATCCATTGAAGTTCCGCGATCGCAAACAATATTGCGATCGCTTGCGAGAAACTCAAGACAAAACTGGCTTGGTGGACGCCGTGCAGACAGGAATGGGGCAATTGGAAAACTTGCCTGTCGCCCTCGGTGTCATGGACTTCCGCTTCATGGGCGGTAGCATGGGTTCTGTCGTTGGAGAAAAAATTACCCGCCTGATTGAACGAGCTACCTGGGAAAGAAAGCCGGTCGTGGTTGTCTGTGCCTCCGGCGGTGCCAGGATGCAGGAGGGAATGCTAAGTCTGATGCAAATGGCGAAAATCTCCGGAGCCTTGGAGCGTCATCAAGAAGCCAGACTGCTGTATATTCCGGTTCTTACTCACCCTACAACGGGAGGCGTCACGGCTTCTTTTGCCATGTTGGGAGACATCATTCTCGCAGAGCCAAAAGCCACAATTGGCTTTGCAGGGCGTCGCGTGATCGAACAAACCTTGCGAGAAAAGCTCCCCGATGATTTTCAAACTTCTGAGTATTTGCTCCAGCACGGTTTTGTAGATGCTATTGTGCCCCGCACTCAGTTAAAGAAAACTCTAGCCCAACTCATTCGGCTACACCAATTTCTCCCCCCTGCACCGCCCCCCGTTCCCCTGTCAGAAACGATCGACTCCGAGCGTCCAGTTTCTAGATTGATCCCAAGCAACTAGACAGGGAAGGGAAAGCGACCGCAAGAGTGGGATGATATTGATATTAGAGCGGTTCAATCTCTCTCAATCATCATGGGTTTTGCAGACCTGTCCATTGCCGAAATCGCAGCAGACTATAACCTCCCAGTAGAGGAGGTTTTCAAGCTGTGCGAACAATTGGGAATCGCCTATAAAACCCAACAGAGCCGTCTGGCTCTGGAGGATGCCAAGGCCATCATTTCTAAGATTCTGTCTCAAAAGCAGGGATCGGGCACGGACGGAGGGTAAAATTAATCCCGACCAACTATCCTGAGTCCCAACAGTCGATTTTCCTTTTTGGCAATCGGCTTGCTTCTTTTTGTCCAGATGATTGGTTGAGAAGCCTGCAACTTAGGGGTCGGCTTACTAAGATTGAGTCCAGCTGTGTTGTGGATCAAAAACTCGCACCAAATTTCTTAAGGAGAACCATGCTTAAGCGATACATAAGTCTGGCTTTAGCCACTGTAATTTTCACCTTCGGATTGCTTGTCACTCAGGTAATGGCAGTCGAACTAACTGACGAAGTTCGCACTGTAAAATTAAACGATCGAGGACAGCAGGTGACATTAAACCTAAAACAAGTCGCCGAAGGCAAACGCCTATTTAACTATGCCTGCGCTTCGTGCCATGCTGGGGGCGTTACCAAGACTGATTTCAACGTCGGTCTAGGCCCGGACGATTTGGCTGGGGCAACCCCACCGCGCGACAACATTGCCGCTCTGGTGGATTATATGCATCATCCCACGACCTACGATGGGGAAACTGCAATCTCTGAAGTACACCCCAGCATAGAGAGTTCCGATATTTATACGGTGATGAGAAATCTCACAGATGATGACCTGTTTAAGATCGGCGGTCATATCCTTCTACAGCCGAAAATCCTCGGCGAACAGTGGGGAGGCGGTAAAGCCGTGCGCTAAGTAAAATTATGAGTTATGAGTTATGAATTTTGAATGCATTCATAACTCATAATTTTTACATTTTGTCAATCTGTAACACGGTCAATGCTGCGTCAATTCTTCTCACTTCGCCGTTTATTTTTGATTTTGGGCATCTGCTGGGGCGTCTGGATGGTCAGTTTACCGGCTCAAGCCGCAACCTCCTACATTCGGCAGTACCTGCGAGTTACTGAACCCATTTCTTTAGATTTAGATGGTCAAGGTCAGACTCGCCAGTTCTCTGTGGAAGATTTCTCAGCAGGCAAGCAGTTATTTGAACAACACTGTCTAAATTGTCATGTCGGCGGTGCGACCTTGCCTAACCCCGCTGTATCCTTGTCTCTGAAGGACTTGACTGGTGCCACTCCACCCCGCGACACCATCAACAGCATTGTGGCTTTCCTTCGACAGCCGATGACCTACGACGGGAGCGAAGAAAGCTTTTGGTGTCGTCAAGTACCGGAAAGTTGGATGCCGCGACAGGAGGTGGAAACGATAGCAGCCTTTGTTCTAAGAGCCGCGCAGGTAGCACCGGGATGGGGTACAAATGATTTCTGATCTTCGTGCCGATTCAGGATGCATCTGCCAATGCCTCCGATTGATAGAAAGCAAAAATGTTTTAATTTTCTACAGAATGTAAGCGTTAAAGCTAAAATACTACTAAACAAAATTAATTGACAATTTTGGGAGGAAACGATGAGATTGAGAATGGCAATTCCACGAAGCTTAGGTTTACTAATTTGCACAATTCTGCTAGTAGTCTCTAGCTTTGTGTTGTCAGCTTCTCCTGCATCAGCAGAAACCTATACGATTAAAATGGGCACAGATGCCGGGATGTTGAAGTTTGAACCGGCTAAACTCACAATCAAGCCGGGTGACACAGTAAAATTTGTCAATAATAAACTAGCTCCCCATAATGCTGTTTTTGATGACAAGGGAGTGCCAAACGGAGATAAAGCGCTGGCTAAGGATCTGTCTCACACCAAGTTGCTAAACTCTCCAGGAGAATCCTACGAAACGACTTTCCCCGCTGACACACCACCAGGCACCTATACGTACTATTGTCAACCTCACAGAGGCGCTGGGATGGTTGGTAAAATCACCGTCGAGGGTTAATAGAACCGTTCCTTTAGACTGGCAATTCAATCATAATCACCCTTGAGGTTTAAGATTTCTTCTCCTCTTTGGTGATAGAAAAAGCCTTGAAGAAGCTTAGAATGGTTCTGCAAGGCTTTTTTTTATGACTGTACCTGTTAAGAAGAGGAGAATCAAGTTGAGGAAACTGTTATCGGTTTTACTGTTGACGATTGCGGTGTTGACAGTTGCCTTGACTCGCCCAGCCAATGCAGCTGATACAGTCAGTGGTGCTAAAATTTTCAGCGCTAACTGCGCTGCTTGCCATGTGGGCGGCGGTAACGTGATTATGGCTAATAAAACTTTAAAGAAGGATGCCCTAGACAAGTATGGGATGTACTCGATGGATGCCATTGTCAACCAGGTAATGAATGGTAAAAATGCTATGCCAGCCTTCAAAGGACGTCTGAATAAACAACAAATTGAGGATGTTGCTGCCTATGTCATGGAAAAGGCTGCACAGGGCTGGTAGTCTGACAATAATTCCTTTATGCACCATGATTAAACCCCTCTAATGTCCCTAGAGGGGTTTATTTATTGCCTCTACCTTCTCACCGAGAGCCTCTCATACTAGATATCTATCCAGAGGTGAAAAGACAGCTAGGAAGAAATTAAGTTATGTTGTTTCCAGCTTTTGCTTGGATAGTTAGGAAAGACGCCTGTGGTTCCTTTACGTGATGATAATCCTACACGCCTCACTCCGTATGTCACTTATGGACTGATTGCTGCGAATATTTTGGCTTTTATATATGAGTTGACTTTGGCTCCACAACAGCTGGAAGGTTTTTTTCGCCTTGCCGCTGTGGTTCCTAGAGAGTTATCTGCTAGCTTTAGTGGCATACCCGTGAATCAGCCGGTACCGGAGTGGCTGACACTGGTGACATCGCAATTCTTGCACGGCGGGTTTTTACACCTTGCCGGTAATATGCTGTTCCTCTGGATTTTTGGCAATAACGTTGAAGACAAGCTGGGTCACGTTAGGTACTTAATTTTTTACCTGACTTGCGGGATTCTAGCGGCTTTAACTCAGTGGTATTTTTCAATGAACTCTGGCATTCCTTCCTTGGGGGCCAGTGGCGCGATCGCGGGTGTCTTAGGAGCCTACATTCTCAGATTCCCTAATATACAAGTGCTAACATTAATTCCTCTGGGTATCTTCTTCACCACGATTCGCGTTCCTGCTGTTTTCTTCCTCGGTTTTTGGTTTGTTCAGCAGGCTTTTTATGGTGTTGCGAGTCTGAATGCGCCTGTGAATATTGGTATGGAGCAAGGTGGAGTTGCCTATTGGGCACACGCTGGTGGCTTTGTTTTCGGGGCAATCTTAGCACCGCTGTTGGGATTGTTTTCTTCCAATTCGGACAATCATCCAGAACAGCAAACTTTTTAGCAAGCGGTTCTTGGCGGAACTGCATATTTTGAAAATCAGGAAAACAGGAAAAGCCGTCACTTCTTCTCCTGTGCTACAACCAAGAATCTAAACTGGTTTTTTTAGACGCTTTACAGCTTGGTTTTTTACGAATGGCTAACTGCTCATTACCTTTCTACAATGGGCGGTTAGCCATTTGTCATTAGCGGTTTCCATTTGGGATGGATATCCAACCCAGATTTGCGATGATTAGCGCTTAATGTACTCATTTGGCACTTTTTCTGACCGAGAAGGGGAAGGTTCTAATTCTTCTTCTTCTTCTTCTATGTCGGCTTCAATGTCCTCATTGTTCGCGCTGGGAACCTGTACTGGCGTGTCTACCGCATTGATGAGCGCTCCCACCAGTGGTAGTTCTGCTTCGGTCAATTGATCGACTGCCTCTACCAAAATACTCTCCTGGGTGAAACCGGGTCGAGTCACCAGCACGATACCATCGGCGTAGGGTTCCAATAGGAGAGCATCGTTGCACCGGCTCAAGGCAGGGGTATCGAGAATCACCAAGTCAAAACGACCTCGCGCATCTTCGATCAGCCGCCTGAGTTCGCTGGATTCTAAAATGGCAGCAGCATTACGTACCGGGCCGGGACTAGGCACCACGTATAGGTTCTCAATATCTGGAACTAAACGGATACACTCACTTAACTGAGTGTAGTACCGTAGGGGTTCTAGACTAGCACCCGGATCGGGAGAGACTTTCAGGAATTTGGACTCAGAAGGCGATCGCAAATCAGTTTCTATCACTAGAGTGCGCTTGCCAGCACAAGCCGATGCGATTCCAAGGTTATAAGCATTGACTGTCTTACCCTCTTGGCTAATCGTGCTGGTCAATAACACAACTTTCAAGGGTTGATCGCTTGCTCGCCGCAGATTGCTGCGGAAGCGCTCGTAATACTCGTGATAAACAGAATCCTGCTGGAGCAGAACCGGCGTCTCGCCCAATTGCGGATCTTGGAGGACAACGAAAGGCACTTCACCCAGCACCAGAACATCCCGTTGTCGTAGTGCTGCCCGCACTTCCTCGACCGTGTAGAACGTGCCATCCAGCATCGCTAACAGGAAAATCAATCCGCCGCCAACTAATACTCCGACCAAAGCTCCCACGGCTACCGTTAACGGTAA
Organism: Trichocoleus sp. AS-A1; assembly: GCF_039962015.1. Classification (NCBI taxonomy): domain Bacteria; kingdom Bacillati; phylum Cyanobacteriota; class Cyanophyceae; order Leptolyngbyales; family Trichocoleusaceae; genus Trichocoleus; species Trichocoleus sp. AS-A1. The sequence goes on from NZ_JAMPKG010000024.1 coordinate 32,221, forward strand.
GCTCTGGCTCTTCTGCTCGCTAGCAGCAATTTGTGGCGGTTGGGCAATGGTGAGACTGCTAACCGTCTCGGCTTCTGCTGCCTTGGCATCGACTAATGCCACCTGCATCTTATCGTACAGACCTTGTTTGAGCTGAACTTGCTGTTGTAGTCGGGCTTGATCCAGCTGTTTATTGGGGATTTTTACATATTCAGCACGGAGTTGCTGCTCGGTTTTGCGACTAGCCTGTAGTTGCTGTTGCAGCGTTTCGCGCTGGGTTTGTAAAGCTACCAGCGTGTTTGCCATACCTTGCCGCGTGGGGTCGAGGCTACTGTCTCTGCGAATTTGGCTGGGGGGCAAGGGTGCTGCTACACCGCCTCCACCCATTACCTCCGATGCTCGCGACGATAGCAGTTCATTGTAGGCTGTTAGCTGTTTTTTCAGCTGAATGATTTGAGGATGCTCCTGCCGCAAATCCCGGCTGAGAATTTGCAGCTGGGTTTCAGTTTGATGAATTTGCGATCGCAAGCTGTTAATAATTGGGTCAGCACTCAAGGCAGAAGACGTGTAAGCTTCAGCCGCCGTCAAACCCAACTTGTTTTGCAGACTGCGAATTTGGGTATCAATTCCCTCCAAAGTCATCTGAAGCTGACGTTGCTGCTCTTGGCTACCAGAAATTGCACCCAGTGTCCTCCCATCCTGAGCGGCAACCAGTGCGGGTCCCTCCTGGCGAATATACTGCTCTAGTCTCTGTTGCGCCTCTTTAAGTTGCATCTCAGCAGGAGATAACCGGGCACTGATGGAGTCAATAATCGCTCGTAGCCGGGAGCTGTTAATCAAACGGCTCTGTTCCACCATTCCCTGCATTAGCGCTTCCAAGGTTGCACTCGCTCGCTTCGGGTCGCTATCGCTGTAAGAAACTTGAATAACCTTCGGTTCGTCCTCCTCCGGCAGCTTTACTTTCACATTTTTAGCAATTTGTGTTGTGTCTGCTTTCACCCGCGTTGCTGCTGCTTTGACCACATTTTCTGCTAGCAGCGTATCCTCATTCAGCTCTTGACCCTGCTTTTGAATCGCTTGCGTCGTCGTTGAAAATGGTGCAATCGGCCCGTTATAAGCCAGCACCCCTGTGGCCTTGAAAACAGGAGCTGGTGATGGTTGTATACCAATGACGGCTGACGCACCGACAATGATAGTAAAACCAGCTAATCCAATCCATTTATGTTGATCCAGGGCGATCAGATAACGCTTAACAATGGGAGGAGTCATGGTCGTTTTTGGGCCTAGGGGCTAATGAGGAAATCAGGAGTAGAAACAAGTAGAAATCAAAAGTTCACGCTAAATATTTTTCTTATTTTGCTGCTTTGGCTCGATATTTTCTAACATTTATTTTCTTAGATATTTTTGGTTTCAGGTAGCATTTATTACCAGCTTCTCTAGTCGGAGTTATTGTTACTATCAGTCGTCGGACCAAACAGATCGGTAGCACTTTCTCTTAGCTGGTCAAAAAATAGCAGAAATCCCAAAATATCCCGGAAAGGTTGAGTAAAAGTACTCAAGGCATAAGTGATTTTACCAACCAAGTTACGGCCCACTACAATGACATCGTTATTCCTTAGGGGGACATTTTGAGCAATGTTTCCCAGTAGCGCTGCTTTCCCGTCTATTTTCTGAGTCACTGCTTTGCCGCGTTCGGGATCGAATCGAATCAGGGCAATATTTCGCAGGTTAGAATTATCTGGGCTAGGGCCAATCGCGCTTAAAGCATCAACAAATGTACTACCGTTGGGCAAGCTAATACTACCAATTCCCCCACCAGCGTAGCTCAAAACTCGGATGTTGATCTGCTGCTGAGACACAGTAGAACGAGAAACTAGCGAGCGATCGTAGTTTTGCTCCGTGGCAACTTCTAGCTTCGGGATGACTACTGCATCGCCATCTTGTAAGCGTAAATTGGGGAGTGACTGTCCATTTAGCAGCGGCGTAAACAAATCAACCCGTTGCTCAATTGTCGAGCCATCGATCCGGGCGCGACGCACCAAAACCGATCGCAGATCTCCGAGATTAGTGCTGCCACCAGCGACTAGCAATGCCGCAGAAAGTTGTGCGCCAGGAGACAGGGTGTAAAAACCAGGTCTAACGACTTCGCCGCTGATAGTAACTTGGGCTGGACGTTGACCTGCCAGCGTTACAGTGACAGCGGGATCGATGACAAAGCGGTTTAATCCCAAGCGAATTTTTTCCTGGGCTTCTTCCAGAGTCAGACCCAGTACAGATATTTTCCCTAACAGGGGTGCCACGATGTTTCCTTCCGCGTCAATGACGCTTTGAAAACTCAAGTCTGGAAAACGCTCAACCAACGCCGAAATCGTATCTCCCGTTCCCAGCAGGTAGCGATTATTAAACTGGGTCGGCTGTCCCTCAAACGGCTGAGGCGGTGGATAACCCAGTGGTGGCGGCGGACTGGTGGGATCGATAGGAGCTGCTGGAATCACCACCGGCGATTGTATGTTCTCGTTGGTGTTAGGGAGAGGAGGTGGAGGCGGGAGGGGAGGCGCAACCGAGTTGGGTAAGGTGGGTAAAGTTTGACTCATCCCTCTACCAGCAAAAGTCCCTGAGTGCAGCATCCAGAGTAGGACACTACTCGGCAACGTGTAGACAGTGGTGTGGAGAGTGAAGAGAAAGAAGGCGGCGAAGCGGTGGAACCGGCCTCCAGAAGTGCGAGACATAAGTATATTCACTAAGACCTTAGGGAACCGATCATCAAATTTATCAGTTATAACTCACTGTGCAACTTTCTTTGCATTCTCAACAAAGCGATCGCGTCTTGAAGTTCCTCCCCAGAAATTCATCCCGTGATGTTTTAGACTGGCACGATTGCAAATCCTAAAACCCTTATGGAGCTTTAGGTTCCCTTCCAACATCCTTGGATCAAGATGCGATAAACTTCTACCCGTTAGAAAACCGTTTGGCTTCTAAACTCCACCGGGTTGCATCAAGGGTGACAATTCTCAAAAAGTTGCACATCTCGAAAAGTTGCACAGATTGCACAGAGTGTAGTTATCAGTAAATTCATTCTTCGAATCCAAGCGAGTCAAGCAAATTTCTCCTCCCACTCTCAACTCATAACTCTTTCATCAAAGCAGCTTGAACCGTTTGACCAAGCGATTTAGCCAGCGGTAGAGCTGTTTCAACCTCAGCCAAAGGCTCCATCGGTATCAAGATGCTAACAGCAACCCAAGGCAAGCGGCGACGGTGCAATTGAGCCATTTGATCCGCCCAGAACCAACCACTAGGAGACGGATTGCCTCCTCCAGGCCAAGCGTACCACTGAAGCACGGCGAAGGTCTGCTGCCGAGTCCAACCGCGAAAGAAACGAGCTTTAACATCGGAAGATGTCGGACGTGTAGCAGAAGTTCCAGATTCTGTAGTGTTTTGGGTTCCCGTTTGTGCTTGAGTTTCAACGTTAAACTGCAACCGCTGCTCTTGATCGGTCTGCCACTCTTTAAACCCATTAATATCCATCCACTCAACCTCTGGTTGAGCCTTGCGATCTTCTTGAGGCAAAAGCAGCAAAGTTACCTGGGTTTTTTCATCCTGCTGGAGTTCCTGAATCGACCATTTATGACCGCCAATCGTTACGGTATCCTGTTGTTGAGTCTGCCAGCCGGGAAGCGCTAGACCAGCCTGCCGTATATTTTTGAGTTGTTGGAGGTTGGTCACTCGTGGGGGATTTGCCCAAGACCAGCGTCCTGTCAAGTAACTAGGAACTGCGCCAATTGCCATCAGTCCGACAAGAAAACTCAGTAAGACGACTTTAGAAAATTGAAAGCGCTGCAATTTCTTGGGCAGTTTCATGCTTCATCCTTCTGAGGCTCATCTGAAATATATCGATCGATCGCATTGAGTAGAAGCACAATTAACCCCAACATACAGGCAGAATAAACATCACCGCCCCAGCCTTCGTGCAGCCAATCAAAAGTTTTTTCTTGGCCAGTACCATGAAAGAAAGTTAGCAGCGTATTGCGGACGATATTACCAGTAACGCTAATGACTACTGCACCGACGACTAACAAAATCGTCTTCGTGCGAGATGCCCAAGCACCCGTCCAGTAAAGCAACATCAAGGTTACATAAAGACTGGTGAATAACATCTTAAGTCCAGCGCAGAAAGGCGCAACTTCTACAATTCGTCCGCCTACGAATAAGTAAATCTGGTTGACAGTAACATTCATCCCGAACTGAGTCAGGATGAAACCAGCTGTTGCAGCAATGAATCGCTGGAGGGGCAAGGTATAGGGAGCTAGTAAGTAAGGAATTTGGGTCGGCGTTGCCAAAAATACGAGTAACAAGGGAAAGCCTTGAAGTTTGAAGCCAGGAACTCCTTTCAGCCACAGACAAAGTCCAGCTAATACAGCAGGAAAGGATAAATTTATCAGGTCAGTAATGCCGCTGAGATAAAATACCCCGCCCAAGGCTAGCAAGGCTGCGCCTAGTGGATGACTTGTATCTGGTAACTGACGCCATTGTTGTCGATTTGACCAGGTTATATAGGCGGCAAAAGGCAGCCCAATTAAACCGTGGCTGTAATATTCATGTTCAATACTGATATTTTTGTTCAACCAGCCATCGTACCAGTGCCATAACAGTGGAGCGTACAGAATCACCAGCAGAGCAACAATGGTTCCTTCCAGCAAGTAACGCTCAATGGCAATCGGAATCTTTCGCTCAAAATGCATAGTTTGACCTTAATTTTCTAAGCTTTCTTAATGCTAAGCGCAAAGTTAGAATCATTATTCTTAGCGTTTTTTACGTTGAAAATTTATCAGGTTCTCACACACAAGGTTTGCAAAGTATCAATGACCTGATGGACTTGGGTATCGCTTAAGCCTGGATACATCGGTAAGGATAAAATTTCCAGTGCGAGAGCTTCGGCTTGGGGGAAGTCTCCGGCTTGATAGCCGAGATTCTCGAAGGCGGGTTGAAGATGACAGGGAATGGGGTAGTGGATGCCGGTTTGAATACCAACAGCCGCTAGTTTGTCTTGAATCGTCTGCCGGTCGAGGGGACAAGCTTCAGTGACACGAACAACATAAAGGTGATAAATGTGACCGTTGCCACTTTGGTTTTGGATGGGGAAAATTCCTGAGTTTGCTAGCGGCTTCCATAAGGCGTCGTACTGCTGGGCTGCTTGGTTACGTGAGTGGTTCCAGTCGGCAAGATGAGGGAGTTTGATGTTGAGGACAGCAGCTTGCAGGGTATCAAGTCGGCTATTGGTACCGGGTTCGGTGTGATAATACTTACGGGAACACCCGTAATTGCGGAGCGATCGCATTTTCTTCGCTACTGCTTCATCATTGGTGATGACCATGCCTCCATCTCCTATTGCCCCCAAATTTTTACTGGGATAGAAGCTAAAAGCTGCTGCTTTGCCAATCGAACCGGCACGATAACCTTCTCGCTGTGCTAGGTGAGCCTGAGCCGCGTCTTCAAATACAATCAGGTTGTGGGTACTGGCAAAGTCCAAAAGTTGACGGGGCGAAACCATTTGCCCGTACAGATGCACTGGAACGATCGCTTTGGTTTTGGCTGTGACTGCTTTTTCGGCGGCTGTAAAGTCAATTAGCGCAGTTTGAGGATCGCAATCGACTAAAATCGGTGTGGCACCAGCGTGGACAACGCCGATCAGAGTGGCAATGAAGGTATTGGTGGGTAAAATGACCTCATCCCCGGCACCAATACCACAGGCTTCTAATCCGAGCGCTAGCGCATCTGTTCCCGAAGCGACTCCAATGCCATAAGCTACACCACAGGCACTGGCAAACGCCGCCTCAAAGTCAGCTACAGGCTGACCTAATATAAAATCTCCTCGTTGAATCGTACCCCGCACTGCCTCCTCGATCTGTGTTTGAAGAGGCTGGTGTTGGAGTTGAAGATCCACAAAGGGAATTGCTGTCGTAATATTGTTCATACGGTATGAGAATTAAAGTTACCGATAGTTCCTAGGGTTTTTGAATCGCCAACGAGAATGCCTTTTGAGGTATCAACAGCACTGATTGGAAGAAAAGCTTAGGCTTTTAGAGCGATCGCTTCCATAAAGTTCTCACTGTTGAGCCAGCTAAAGACCAGTTTAAGCGAGACGAATACTCCCTGTATGAAGAGAAAGTAAAGCTTTTATATTGAGAATATTTACAATATAAACGGCAAATTCTCTACACAGAATTTAATCAATTTTTATGTTATAAGTACGTAGTCGGGTTTTCCAAATATAAAAAGGGCTAATCAGGCTATTAGTAAAAAGCTCCATTTGGCAAGCAGCTACAATATCATCTTTCAAGGAAAATTTATACTTGATGAGATGAAATAATATTTTACGTAAATCGTTAACCATATACATAAAAAAAACGGCGGGTCGCTGCCAAGGTTTGAAACTTAGCATCCGAGTCCGATGGCGGCTCAAACCAATGCCGCGACATAATTTGATTAAATAGTCTTTCTCTAAGCGCCAGTGGGGAATTCGATGGTAAATACACATTTCAGGGTTGTACCAAATTTCCCATCCAGCTTGTTGAATATGTAATAGCGCTTCTAAATCTTCTCCTGCCAGCATATTGTCGCCAATTCGCCCGTGAAGAATAAAATTTTTCGGCACGCTTTCCAGCCAGACTTGGCGACGCACAACTAATCCAGCTCCAGGTGGTAGAACCTTTTTGTGGGGTTCGTAGCATAGAGCATTTGTTCCCCTGTCTGCAATAGCGAGCAGACAAGCGATTTCTTCAAAATTTTTGGGAGGAGTCCCTTGCAAGTCACCATAAATGCGGCTCCCATAACCGCCAACTTTCGGATGATTTTGCCCAAATGTGTATGCTGCTGCAACCCACGTAGATGTTGGTAAATTATCGTCATCAAGAAATCCAATCAACTTACCTCTGGCTTCTTGGACTGCACGTTGACGGGAAAAGGCAAGTCCTTGTTGGGGTTCAAAACAATATCTTAAAGGATAAGCGAAAGGCCAGTTTGCTTGGTATTCTCGAACAACTTTGGCGGTGTTGTCTGAGCTGTTATTATCAACAACTAAAACTTCCCAGACAAATTGCTCGGTATGAATTTGCGATCGCAGTCGCTCTAAGACATCAGGTAAACGGTCTTCCCCGTTATAAGTCGGAATGGCTACAGTAAAATCAACAGACATCGGTTTCAGAGCAGTTTTTTCAGATACGCGATCGTAATTAAGCATATGTTACATTCCTAAGCTTAATGATGCTCTTCTATACTCTTAGTATGCCCAGAAGTACTGGTTGAAATCGCAACCCCACGAACATAATTAGGACTGCGCGAATTGCCAACATTATCGAGAAGCTCTGCCCTTTGCAAACAAGATCGAAGATGCAGATGCAAATTTAATTTTTCTGGTTTCAGCACTGCCTAATCTGGAAGATCGTCGTCAGCCGCTGATGACGCGGGGAGATGACTCGGCTGTGGGTAGATGCCGGAGAAAAATCGACATTTGACGATTCAAAGCCAGATTGACGCTCCACGAGCCGCCAGGGACGCTAGGTTTTCTCGTGGCACCCTGAACGTTGGGGTTATGAGATGGGCACGACAAAGTAAGAGTCGCCTCTTATAAAGTTTAACTGCATTGACGGCAGTGAAGTTTCAGACAGCGATCGCCAACATTGTACGGATATCGCCAGTACCATTCACCACAATCAAAAGGTAGAAATTTAGGGTAAGGTTTATTTTCCTTGAGAGCATGATTTCTGGATGAGGGGATTAGCTGGGATGACAAAAAATTGCGCTTGCTAAATTTTCCAGAAATCCTTGGTATGCCTTATCTAGCGCCCTTCCGGAATATGCGGAACTAATGAGGTGGTGCCGCTCGTACCGAGAATTGGCATCTGTGTAGCAATGTTCTAGCAGTGAATCCCATTCGGGTTGGATGCGATCGCTTACCAAAAATCAGCTTTCACCATACCTCATTCAAATCCAACTCAAATCCAGGTAGCACATCCTCGCCAGATAGAGTTAAAGGAAACTCCAACACCTCTACATCTTGCCCTAAACGGTAAATTTCTATCTGCTTCGTCTTGGGATCAATCAGCCATCCTAAGCCAACGCCGTTGGTGATGGCTTAGGATGGCTGCACGGGTGATGCCTGAGTCGGTGAACTCAATTATGAAGATTGCTCAACTTGGCTTTCAGATGGCTGATTGGTGTATGGATGCGATCGCTCTTCACCCTGTTTTTCCAGTCAAAGTGCGATCGCTGTTGAATTTTTGAACCGCGTTGGCGAAGCCTGCGCGAAGCGCTTAGACGCGAAGGACGCAAAGTAAGAAAAGAGAGGCGCTTAAGCGTTTTTAATGACCGAGTAATTTGTCTCGTAGATGCTTAATGCGATCGCGGTATTTTGCAGCCTCTTCAAACTGCAAATTCTTTGCTGCTTCCTTCATTTGCGCTTCCAGTTGGGTAATCAACTCTGGAATATTCTCTAAAGGCAAATCGTCCGCCTGTTCGTAAATTTCTTCCAACTGTTGAGAATTCAGCCGCCGCGAAACATCTAGGTAAGCCAAAATTGAGTTATTGACTTTTTTGATAATCGGCTGGGGTGTAATGTTGTGCATTTTGTTATATGCCATCTGAATACCCCGCCGCCGGTCGGTTTCGTCAATCGCTTTGATCATGCTATCGGTGAGATTATCAGCATAGAGGATCGCTTGTCCCCGGATGTGACGAGCGGCGCGGCCAATGGTTTGAATGAGCGATCGCTCTGCGCGTAAGAAACCCTCTTTATCTGCATCTAAAATCGCCACCAGAGAAACTTCCGGCAAATCCAACCCTTCTCGCAGCAAGTTAACCCCAATTAGCACATCGAAATTGCCCTCGCGCAACTCTTGCAAGATTTCAATTCGCTCAATCGAGTTAATCTCTGAGTGCAGATAGCGGACTCGAATTCCTCGTTCTTGTAAATATTCTGTCAAATCCTCCGCCATGCGCTTAGTTAAGGTAGTAACTAGCACCCGTTCTCGCTTGTCAATCCTGTCTTTAATCTCACCTAACAAGTCGTCAATTTGTCCTTCCGTGGGACGTACAAAAATTTCTGGATCGAGTACGCCAGTCGGACGGATCACCTGTTGTACAATTCGCTCCTCTGACTGTTCTATCTCCCAGTTACCGGGAGTTGCAGAAACAAAAATACACTGATTCACCTTCTCCCAGAACTCCTCTGACTTCAGAGGACGGTTATCAGCAGCACTGGGGAGGCGAAAACCATGCTCGATCAGCACTTTTTTTCGTGCTTGGTCGCCATTGTACATCCCCCGAATTTGCGGGACGCTAACGTGAGATTCATCCACCACCAATAGCCAATCTTTAGGAAAATAATCAATCAGGGACTCTGGAGGTTCTCCCGCACGCCGTCCTGCTAGATGTCGGGAGTAGTTCTCAACGCCGTTGCAATATCCGACTTCCCGCAACATTTCCAAATCGTAGCGAGTGCGCTGATCGAGTCGTTGCGCCTCTAGTAATTTCCCGGCTTTTTCTAATTCTTCGAGCCGATCTTTGAGTTCCTGTTCAATGTCGTTGCAAGCTGCTTCTAGCCTATCTTCTGGGGTGACAAAGTGACGCGCTGGGTACACATTTACGGCGTCCATACTCTGAAGAATTTCGCCGGTTACGGGGTCAACGTAACGAATAGCGTCAATTTCATCTCCAAAAAATTCTACGCGAATAATCCGATCTTCATAAGCAGGGCCAATTTCCAGCACATCGCCCCGAACTCGGAACTTTCCCCGCCCCATTTCTACATCGTTGCGGCTATACTGCACGGAAGCTAAATCTCGTAGCAACTCGCGTTGATTCACTTCTCGCCCCATCTTTAAGGGAATCGCGGCTTTGAGATATTCCGAGGGAATTCCCAAACCATAAATACAGCTAATGGAAGCCACGACAATGACATCGCGCCGCTCAAAAAGCGATCGCGTGGCGGAGTGTCGCAACATATCAATTTCGTCGTTAATTGCAGCACTTTTCTCGATATATGTGTCGGTGACGGGAATATACGCTTCTGGCTGATAGTAGTCGTAGTAACTGACGAAATACTCCACCGCATTTGGGGGAAAGAACTCCCGCAATTCGTTACACAATTGAGCAGCGAGCGTTTTGTTGTGCGCCAATACCAGCGTGGGTCTGCCGACATTCTCAATAACGGCTGCTACTGAGAATGTCTTGCCCGTTCCCGTCGCTCCCAGTAGGGTTTGAAAGCGATCGCCTTTTTTTACGCCTTTCGTGAGTTGCGCGATCGCATTCGGCTGATCGCCCGTCGGTTGAAAGGGAGCTTGCAGACAAAATTGCGTCATACAGTTTTAAGAAGCTTTAAGAAAATTGTTTTTCGTGCCTGGAGCTTGGTCGGCAGATTACCACATCTCTCTTCTCTCTCATCCTAGCCATTTGCCCTCTTCTATGCCTTGCTCATCTAAGCGATCGCCAGAAATAAATCCTAACTTGTCACTGCCATGCACGTTCATCGCCAACAGCATAATTATTTTAATAAATATTGACAATTCTTATTTTTTGTATTCAAGCGGTAAAGCGATCGCTGATTCGTTTATCGGCTTCAACATTGCTTGCAAATGAGATTGTGTCATCCAAGTTTTTAGCGATCGCATTTTAGTTGCACTTGGGACTAAATTACTTCTCCCCATTTACTTGATTAGCACTCCCTCTGCAACTTTGGGAAGCCGCTTGTTTCTAGCGCAGGGGCGCTTTTACTGCAAAGGTTCGAGAGAGCTGTTGAAGGGAACTTATGAATGGGATAATAATCCCACGTTTTTAGCCGTGACAAGATTTCCTATTGTAAAAATTAAGAAGTTTTTTAAATTATCATCTACCTTTAGCCGTAGGAAATGCTCATTCTTTGAGCATAGGTAAAGAGTAATAATAGCGATCCCCATTTTTTCTGTCTGGGGGCAGAAGGCTATGTAAACAAAACTAGATACATTGAATACATAGAAGCAAAAGAAGACTGCGGCAATAAAGCAAATTTAACGCATCTTCTAAAATAAAAACTGTTTGAAAGATTAGGAGAAAAAAATGAGCGTTGAAGATAGAGCTAAAGCAACCGGCAAAAATATCGAAGGCAAAGCCCAAGAAGCGCTCGGCAATATAACTGGCGATCCAGAAGATAAAGCTGAAGGAAAAGCCAAGCAAGCTGAAGCCCAAGTAAGTCACACCAAAGAAGATGTGAAAGATAAGGCAAAAGATTTGGTTGATAACGCCTAATACTTGACTTTGGAGGTCTAGCTACTGAAAAGATTCATCTAGACCTTCTCCCTTATTTAATGCAGCCAATACCACAGACAGGCAACACCCTGATTCTGTCTTGTAAAGACAAGTTTAATAGGAGACTGAGGTGAATTTTCTTCAGCAATTTCGGAAAATTTTTACGGCTTTAGTCTTGGTTCTGTTCCTCTCTACAGCTACAGCTTGTAGTGGAGCCAGCCAAGCAACTCAACCGAAAGCTCTACCGGGTGCGAGTAGCGGTGCTAACAGCATTGTCGCATATCAACAGTTGGAACGGGGTAGCACTGCCGCCGGTCAAGAATTTGGTAACTGGGTAGTCCAGACAGCGAAAGGATTAGTCAAGGATGCCTACGTCCGTGATAACAACAAATTGGGAGTTGTCATTACGCCGCAAGTCCGTCCTAATGAAGTCAAAAGTTTAGCAAGCTCTTTAGCCCAAGGATTTCACAAGAATTTCCCCAACCAAGATTTAACCATTTTGATGTACGCGCCAGATAAAAAACTGATTTTGACAGCCAAATATGATGAGCAGTCAAAACAAATTCAATATCAGGGCGCTTAGTTTAACTAAGAGGAAATCGGTGAAAGCTGGGGCAGCTCATCTAGCTTTAACTACTTTAGAAGGTGTATTTGTAGAGATAGGGTGAATCCCGTCTCTACCCAGAATTTACGATCTTTTCTTTCAGCTTTTGAATCAGGAGATAAGAAAATGACCAGCAGCGAACAATATAAGCGTCAAATCATGAATGATTTGGCTGGTGGTGACTCCGAAATGATGCAGGACGCTCCAAGCGATCCTAGCAGCGATTATCAAAATTTTGATGACTTTGCTCAACGTTCTTCTAGAGACGAACGCCGTCAACTGTTTGGGAAGTCTCTACATCCAGACAGTATTCCCGTCAGCCAGATGGAGCCAGAACTCCAAAAAGCGATCGCGCAAATTCAACCCAGCGAACGGGATGATGTGGCGCGGGAGTTCTTCAAGCGGTTAAAGGAAAGAGGACTCAATGACCGCCAGTTGGAGCAACAATTAAGTCTCTCCACGCATCACCCCAGCCGCATGAGTGCAGATGATGTCAGCAAACTGGCTACCTTTACCTATCACACTCATCCTGACATCTTCCAAGATGTATTAGCTGACAAACCAGCTATCATGAAGTTTCTGAGCAATCCAGTGGTTGCCGCTGTATTTGGCATCATGGCAGCTAAGTGGCTCGGCGGTCGCAGGCACTAAAACCCGTTACTGTTAGACAGTAAGAGGTACTTGAAAAAAAGCGCTCCAAGTTGATTGGAGCGCTTTTTTCAGTTTGAAAACTTAGCACTTTAAGCAATTCAAGGTTTTGACTAGATGTTAGCTGGACGGTCAATTCTTAGACTTTTACATTCATATAAAATTTTTCCCGCCACTCAGCATTAAAGGGAAAGTTACGCCTAAATCCTGTGCGCTCCTATTAGGCAGGAAAGGTTGCACCACTTTCAACAATGGCAATAAATTCTGCCTTTGTTGCACCGCGCTCAATTAATGTTGCCTAAGCGTGGGGATGTAGCTTAACGCTCACTTTTGTTAATTCCTTGAGATTCTATAAATTAAATTGTCCTTTTTAAGAAGATAACCGCCAAATTTTGATAGTGTTGTCCCCACTGCCACTAGCAAGTAGCTGCCCATCCGGGCTAAAGGCGACGGAACTAACCCCGTTGGAATGACCTGTGAGAGTAGAGATTTGTTTGCCCGTACCCGGTTGCCAAATTTTGATAGTTTTGTCCCAACTGCCACTAGCGAGAATCTGCCCATCCGGGCTAAAGGCGACGGAACTAACCCCGTTGGAATGACTAGTGAGGGTGCAAATTTCTTTGCCCGTACTAGGTTGCCACAGTTTGATAGTGTTGTCCTCACTGCCACTAGCGAGAATCTGCCCATCCGGGCTAAAGGCGACGGAATTAACACCCTTGGAATGAGCTGTAAGAGTGCGAATTTCTTCCCCTGTACCCGGTTGCCAAATTTTGATAGTGTTGTCCCAATTGCCACTAGCGAGAATCTGCCCATCCGGGCTAAAGGCGACGGAACTAACCCCGATGGAATGACTAGTAAGGGTGCAAATTTCTTTGCCCGTACTAAGTTGCTACAGTTTGATAGTGTTGTCCCCACTGCCACTAGCGAGAATCTGCCCATCCGGGCTAAAGGCGACGGAACTAACCGCGTTGGAATGACCTGTGAGAGTACAGATTTGTTCGCCCGTACCCGGTTGCCAAATTTTGATAGTGTTGTCCCAACTGCCACTAGCAAGTATCTGCCCATCCGGGCTAAAGGCGATGGGATGAACCCGCCTGGAATGAGCTGTGAGAGTGCGGATTTCTTCCCCTGTACCTGGATGCCACAGTTTGATAGTGTGATTGTCGTAGTCCCAACTAGTACTAGCGAGTATCTGTCCGTCCGGGCTAAAGGCGACGAAATTAACAGAATTGGAATGACTGAGCATTTGTACGCATTGCCAAGTTTTAGGCGGCTCCAGCCATTTGTCTAACTTGGCAATTAGTTCATCAAGTTTGTTATTGACTTCCGTTACTGTGGTACGCAGATCGCCGACCTCGCGGATGATATTTTTTTCCATATTATCCAGCCGACTCTCAAGCCTATCAGCCCAATTACCCATTTCGTCACGGGCTGCACCTAGAATGTTGATTTCCATCTTACCCAACCGACTCTCAAGCGCATCAGCCACATGAGCCATTTTGGTGTGGAACTCGCTGATGTCGGCACTGTCCCTCTGTAACGAAACTACAAAGCTTTGGGGATTAGTAATCTGTTGTGTAAGGTTCTCGACCGCAGCCTTGAAATCCGGTAATTCGTCTTCACTGCGTGGCATTAGCTTCACCTAAAATTACGATGAGCAGGGATTGATTGTCATCACCTCTGTCTTAACTTACAAGATACCTTTTGGCATACAGGGAGAGAATGCGATCGCCTTGTGCATCTAACAACAAAAAAGCCTGCGATCGCAGGCTTTTTTCATTTAGTAGAGATGCGATTCATCGCGTCTCTACAGGCAAATTATTAAATTCTTTCTACACAGTCGCTAATTCTGGTGAAGGACGCTTACTATTGCGAATCCCTTCAATTGCCTGTGCATAATCCTTCGCCTTAAACACAGCAGAACCAGCAACAATTGCATTCGCTCCTGCTTCCAAAACCTGCCAGGTATTATCTACTTTTAGTCCGCCATCCACTTCAATCCAAGGGTCAAGACCGCGTTCATCGCACATTTGACGCAACTTCCGGATTTTCGGCACCATCTCTGGGATAAAACTTTGACCGCCGAAACCGGGGTTAACGCTCATAATTAATACCAGATCGCAAATCTCCAGCACATACTCAATCAAATCCAAAGGAGTAGAAGGATTGAGAACAACACCCGCCTTTTTACCCAGTTCCTTGATTTGTCCTAGAGTCCGGTGCAGATGCGGTGAAGCATTGTGTTCCGCATGAACGTAGATATGATCTGCCCCCGCCTTCGCAAAATCTGCCACATACTTTTCTGGTTCCACAATCATCAAGTGGACATCCAGCGGCTTTTGGGTAACAGGACGAATCGCTTCTACAATCAGCGGACCAATTGTAATATTCGGAACAAAGCGACCATCCATCACATCAACGTGAATCCAATCTGCACCGGCGGCATCCACCGCCTGAATTTCCTCTCCCAATCGACTGAAGTCAGCTGATAGGATTGATGGAGCGATAACAATCGGCTTCTGGGATGGCGTTTGGGTCATGGTTATTTATACTCTCTTGCGTCCTCGTCTGGTATTCAGTTTAACAAAAGACGTGGCAAGCCTTAAAAAAGTATGAAGTATGAACGATGAAGTGTGAATTTAACCTTCAATCTCTAACCTTCAACCTTGAAACTAAGATTTTCAACCTTCAACCTTCAACCTTCAAAACTTCAGTGGAGAAGCTTGCGTGGCTCACCAGCAGATTTTTAAAAAACTAACATGGCTTGTTTGGGGGCTGGGAATTACCGCGTTAACCGCTCCTTCCTCTCTGGCTAACGAAACCTCATCACTGGGAGAAGCGGGCATTGATGCCCAAAGGCTACACGCTGCTCCTTATAACTTATTGGGTCGTAAGATTGCTATCGGTCAAGTGGAGATTGGAAGACCGGGACAATTTGGTTTGGATAAAGCGGTTTCCCGAAATCGAGCCTTCTCCTTGATCCGAGTCTTTTATCGAGATGCCCCAGCCAAAGCTGATAGTAATGTTGATGGGCACGCAGCAATGGTAGCAAGCGTGATGATTAGCTCGGATAAAGGTTTCCCCGGAGTGGCACCGCAGGCACGACTTTATGCTTCAGCGGTTGGCGCACCGCAAAAAACAGGTCAACCGGAAGAGTGCTTATCCACGCAGTATGTGGCAATGCAAAATGGGGGCGATGTTCGGGCAATTAACTTTAGTTTTGGAGAGTCTCTGGAGCGAGATTCTCGACCGAACCCGATTCTGGATGGCAACGCTCTGTTAACCCAGTGTATTGACTGGTCTGCTCGCGTCCACGACTCGCTTTATGTAGTAGCGGGGAATCAAGGGACTGGCGGGATTCCGATTCCCACCGATAACTATAATGGCGTCAATGTTGCTTATACAACGCGCCGCGAGGGAATTTTTACGAAAGTAGATTTTGCCAACTTGAGCGCTGCGCCTATCGGCATTGCGAAGCGTCTGCTTGACCGGGAAATTAATGTTGGCCCCCGTCGCTCGATTAGTTTAGTAGCACCCGGTAGCCAGATCGAGGTATTAGATATTAAGGGTAAGGAAAGTCGGGTTACGGGAACGAGTTTTGCGGCTCCCCATGTCACCGCATCTGTCGCGTTATTACAAGAATATAGCGATCGCCAGCTGCGAACACAACAGCCCAACTGGACTCCAGACGCCCGTCGTCATGAAGTTATGAAAGCTGTGCTGCTGAACTCCGCAGAAAAAATCAAAGACACTGGTGATGGACTGCGCCAAGCGATGAGTCGCACAATTTTGACCAAAGATAACCGCGACTGGTTAGCCTCCGATGCTTACAAAGACCGAAAAATCCCATTAGACTTCCAAATGGGTACCGGACAGATGAATACTTTTCGGGCTTACCAGCAATTTAGTCCCGGTCAGTGGAATTCTGAAAAGCCGGTGCCGTTGGTCGGTTGGGATTACCGCACAGTGAAGGAGTCTGCATTTCAGGATTATGTCTTGAACCAACCATTGCAGCAAGGGAGTTTTGCCTCGATTACGCTCGCCTGGGATAGGCGCGTGGAGTTACAAGATCAAAATAACAACAAGCAGTTTGATGTCGGGGAAAGTTTTAGCGATCGCGGCTTAAACAATCTCGATATCTACCTGATGCGAGCTGAAGATAATGATATCAGCAAGAGTATCTGGTCTTCGGAAAGCGATGTTGATAGTGTAGAACACATTTTTCAGGAAATTCCTGCCACGGGTCGCTACAAAATTCGCGTTCAATATCGTCAGAAATTCAATGAAAATACTCAAGCTTATGCCTTAGCTTGGTGGACGGTACCGGCGAAAGAGCTACTCAAAGGGAAAAATTAAACATAGAATCGCGATTTGAGATTGAAGAATATAGAGGTGCGTTTAACAAAAGAGCGCGCCTTCTATAGACACGCTCCTTAAACCTTCTTCAATCCGGTTCATACCATTTCACTTTATGTCTGCCACAAATACGTCTATTACCCCCCTTTTGAAGGGGAGTTGGGGCGATCGCAAATGTGACATCAAAATAGTAAATTGGTATCAGTTGCCAAAACCGTAACCAGTGGAACGTCCCTGGCTGTTAGCCGTCATTCTAGAAAAGAAATGTTACGGCAATATAAACAGCTATATGAAGCGACCAATGTTCAGTTTAATGGTAGCGATCGCATCAGTCAGTATCATCCTATTCGGTTTACTGGGATGGTCGATGGTCAAAAATCCGCAGGCTGCAATGGGCGAACCCAGGCAGCCTGGAACCTCTCCTACCATCAGTCAGCGCCAGAAGAAAACCGTGGATTCGAGACTGGTTGCGGCGAATACAAAATTTGGGTTCAAACTATTCCAGGAAATTTTAAAAAAGGACAGCGGCAAGAATATTTTTGTCTCGCCTTCTAGTGTAGCGATCGCACTCTCGATGACCTACAACGGTGCTAGCGGCGATACTCAACAAGCAATGGCAAAAACCCTGGAATTGCAAGGATTAAATCTACAGGAAGTCAATCAATCCAATGACGCCTTGAAAACGCTCTTAGAAAATCCAGACCCCCAAGTGCAACTCACCATTGCCAACTCTCTTTGGGCAAAGAAAGGCGTCTCTTTTAACCCAGATTTTCTTCAAAAAAATAGGCAATTTTATCAGGCGAAAATTGCAGATTTAGACTTTACAAACCCAAACGCTCCATCTGAAATCAATAATTGGGTAAAACAAAATACTCGCGGTAAAATCAATTCAATTGTCAACGAAATTCCACCCGATCAAGTGTTATTTCTAATCAACGCTCTTTACTTCAAAGGAACTTGGAAAAAGAAATTTGACCAGAAGCAAACAACAACTGAACCATTTTATCTTTCCGATGGAACTCAAAAACAACACCCAATGATGTCTCAAAGGGATAAATATAAATACTACGAAAACGACCAGTTTCAAGCTATTAGCTTACCCTACGGAAAAGGAAAACTTAGCTTATATGTTTTTCTGCCAAAAGAAAATTTTAAACTTACAAATTTTTACCAGCAGCTAAATACTGAAAACTGGGAGGAATGGATGACTCAATTCAAAACGAAACCGGGATTCATCCAGATGCCTCGCTTCAAAATGGACTACGACATAGAACTCAACGACGCTCTCAAAGCGCTGGGTATGGAAGTAGCTTTCGACTCAAATGCTAATTTTACTCAGATGAGTTCTATCCCACTCCAGCTCAATCAAGTCAAGCACAAAACCTTTGTGGAAGTGAACGAAGCAGGAACCGAAGCAGCCGCAGTCACTGCCGTCGGAGTAATGACAACATCTGCACCGATCCCAGAGGAACCCTTCGAGATGATTGTTAACCGCCCGTTTTTCGCTTGTATTCGAGATAATCAAACTGGAACCGTTCTATTTATGGGGTCTATTGTGGAACCAAAATGAAAGACATTGACCCGTTTGAAAATCAAGACATCAAGAGGGACGGGTTGGAAACCCCACTTTACCAACTGTTTATCTATTTGATTCCTGTAGTTGGCTTTTTCCCAGCCCTCTGGACGTTATACCGACGTGATAGCGACCGGCAACAACAAACTGTGAGTAGGCTATCGGTAACGCTGGCGCTCGGTTGGCTGTTGGCATACGGTTTATTGGGGGCTGGAGTTGCACAAGCTTCAGAAACTTTAACCTTGCGTTTGTTATTTATCAATGGTCTATTGACATCGGGTTATTTTTTGGTCAGCTTATGGTTGATGGTGCGTCTGTGGCAACGGAAGTCTGTACGTATTCCGGGTGTTAGCGGGCTTGCGGAGGGAGCCGTTCGCAAACACTTGTCCTAAACGAGCGTGTATTAGTTCGCCTCAGCTTGGGACGAGGCAAGAAAGGTTGTAGGCGCACAGTATTTTTTCAAAGAAAGCAACCGGAGTTACGAGCGCAACCCATTTGTATCCGGATGCTTTCCTTGAACAAAAGTAAGGAATGGGGAAGGTCGAATGAAGATTCAGCCTATGCACTTGATAGCTGGTTCTCCCTCTAGCCTACGCATCTCTATCGAAATGAGGTTAAACTCTTGCCAGTGTTTGCCTGATTTTGCAGTAAATCGGTAGAAAAACTGCTATGAGTGTTCTAGTGCAATCCTTCTTAAGGACGGATTTTGTTAGAAATAAACGTCCCAGCTCCAGATTGCCAGATTCCGCGCCCCTACCTTGAACACAAATTCGTGTTATCTTTTTTGCGTGTGTGAGGAAGCCAGTGTCAGCCCGAAAAATTCCTGAAAAACGCCCGTGGGGGCAAACATCCAATCAACCCATCAAGAAAAGGCCTGTTCAAAAACGAAACCAGGTGAACTGGCTTTGGCTTGGGTTGGGCTTGACTGGGGTGGCAATGCTGTCAGCAACTGCGGGAGCTTTGTTAGCCGTGTCTTTTTCCAGTACGCCGTTGCTGCAAAGCCAGCTAAGTCCGGAAGAAGCTGCGGTGTTTGATGGCGATCGCATTTCCCGCACCAGTATGCGATTGCCAGAACTGACCCGCCCGGTAAATATCTTAGTCATGGGAATCAAGGTCATCTCCTCCGACCTGGATAACCCTCCTCCTGAAACGAAAAATCTGGGATACCACGCGCTGGTAAACTCCTTCGAGGGTCTATCAGATACCATGCTCTTGCTGCGGTTTGACCCGGAGGCGCAAAAAATCGCGGCTTTATCAATCCCACGGGATACCCGCACCTTTGTTGAGGGCGTCGGCGTTACCAAGATTAATGCAGCGAATCTTGAGGGGGGACCAGCCCTCAGTGCTAAGGCAACCAGCGAACTCCTCAGCGGCGTGGGAATCGATCGCTACATCCGAATAAACGTTCAGGGGGTAGAAAAGCTGGTGGACGCCTTGGGTGGCGTTACCGTCTATGTCCCCAGGGATATGAAATATCGAGATGAGAGCCAGCACCTGTACATCAACCTGAAAGCAGGAAAACAACATCTCAATGGTAATCAAGTGCTGCAATTGCTGCGCTTCCGCTATGACAAGTATGGCGACATCGGTCGGATTCAGCGGCAGCAAATGGTAATGCGGGCACTGATGGAGCAAGCACTGAATCCAACCACTTTAGCGAGAATGCCGAAGATTCTTTCGGTTATTCAGTCGCATATTGACACCAACTTGACGGTTGAGGAGTTGTTAGCCCTGGTTGGCTATGGTGTCAAGACCGACCGTTCCCAAGTGCAAATGTTAATGGTACCGGGTGACTTTAGTGGCAGTGGGCATCATGAGGTGAGTTACTGGGTGCCAAATCGCCGCCGCATCCAGACGATGATGGCGCAGCATTTTGACCAGGGATTGGACGGTGGTGAAGCAACTGACCCAGCGTATATCCGGGTAGCGATTCAAGATAGTACAGGTGATATGAAGGCTGTCCAATCTTTAATCAACACGCTAAGGAATGCTGGCTACCGGAATGTCTACGTTGACGACCCGTGGCCCGAACCGTTGCGGGTAACGCACGTAGTGGCTCAACAGGGAGATGGAAATAGTGCCAAAGCCATCTACCGTTCGCTAGGATTCGGGGAAGTGCGGGTTGAAAGCACTGGCAACCTGGTTTCGGATGTGACGATTCAGCTGGGTCAGGACTGGCTTAAGCGGAGTGCTAGTCGGGACTCTTTTTAAATGGGTGATTGGTAATGAGAGTTTTGAGTTTTGAGTTGAAGAGAGTTCTTTAATTTAAAATTCAAAACTTAAAACTTTTTCTCAGCTACCAATTCCCAAACAGGGGATTTTTGTAGTATTTAGTGGCTGCTTAGAAGTGCCGAGGGCGATCGCTTAGATGTCTGTTGACTTCCTGAGATTGATTCCAACGGCTCCACAGCTTGTACCCAATACCGCAGCGCAACAAATGACCTTGCAATTGCTCAAGTCTTTTGTCCCGCAAGCAGATCGGGTGTATCTCAGAGTCACAGATGACGTGGAATTTGTTGACCCAGGCAGCAACTTGGAACAAATCTTATGTCCTGTCTGTTTATCCCACCTGGAAACTCTCTGGTGGCAACAAGCTATGGACACCGCATACGGCACAAGATTCAACGATCTGATGGTTATCGTGCCTTGTTGCGGTATTGTCTGTTCGTTAAATGACTTGCGGTATGAGTGTCCCGCTGGTTTCGCTCGTTTTATCTTAGAAGCACGCCACCCTAACACTGACCTTGACAAGAGCCAGCTTCACTTGCTAGAGCAAACACTGGGATGTCCATTGCGAAAAATATGGGCGCACTATTAAGTTGATAAAGGTGCAGCACTGATGCCACAATTCCAGCACTTCTAAGTATTTTCAGATGATTCTAGAGTCTGCGGGTCGGTAAATTTTTCAGCCCCTTTTTACAAGGCTACTTTTAGAGTTTTGTGCCATCCTCGACTTGTGTCGTTCCAGGTAGTTTTCTGATGAATCAGCTTTCAGGAACCTTATTGAGTCTTCTGTTGATGGCATCTTCAGCGCCTCGACCTGCCCAGCTGTTGCAGGTGTTTCCCCCCGAAGAGTCAACACAGACTTATGTACAGTATGTCGCCGCTGCATTGAGCTTTAAATTAGGGGAACAGGCCGATCCTAGATCGGTGCAGTTGTTTGTTGATGGGGTAGATGTTACAAGCCAGTCTCGGATTGGCAACACCCGCGACTGGCCTATTAGCCACCTCGAAATAGGTTACACTCCCAATTTCTCTGAGTCAGGGACTCATCACGCTGAAGTTCGTTTTCGGACTCTAGATGGCAAAACGAAATCATATCGCTGGTCTTTCTCTGTCAAGTCTCCTTAAGAGAAGTCAATTCTGTGGCTAATGTGGCTGAATGCTGCAATATCCAATCCTGCAAAATTGGGTTAACTAACTCAGGCGCTTCATCCTGGGGACAATGCCCGACACCTTCGATGGGAATAAACTTCTCAATTTTGGGGTAATTGGCAAACTCTCGCCCCAGTTCTATCGGTTCCCAAGGATCTTCCGTTCCCCAGAGAATGATGGTCGGGCAGGGCAAAAGGGGCAGCAGGTCTTCCGGCAGCGGCCCTTGAGAATAGCGGGTAAAGGCGACAAAAACGTCCACAGCTCCCTCATCAAAAGCCGGTGCCATGAGCATATCCACCAGTTCGTCTGTCACCGCTTCAGGATGCTTGTAGGCTTGCAGGAGAACCTTCCGTACCACCTTCGGCTTGGCAAGTTGGCTAAAGAAGAATTTGCCAATCCATTTAACTGCCAGCAGTCGTTGAACGATAGGTGCGCCAAAACTGCGATACCAGGGCAACTGGGCGCGTTTGCGGTCGTGCAGCAGCCGCAGAGAACAGTTAATGAGGGCAGTTCCCAAGACAATATCTGGATGATCGACTGCTGCTTGCATTGCCACAATACAGCCGATGGAATTTCCGACTAAAAAAACCGAGCTTCCTACCACCTCGCGGCAAAAATCAGCGAGTTGCTGTCCCCAAGTTTCAAAGGTGTAGGAAATCTTGCCCCCTGGCGTGGGTTTCGCGGAACCACCAAAGCCAATTAAGTCAATGGCATAGACACGGCAATTTTGAGCCAGAACTGGAATGTTTTTGCGCCAGTGTCCCCAAGATGCCCCAAATCCATGTACCAGAACAACCGCTGGCCCTTGAGTTCCCTGAGTCTGGTAGCAGATGGGAAAACCTTGCCAAGTCCAAGTTTTCGTGACGATATGGGCAGCCGTAGGTGCAGTTGGAGTGGTGGAGGAAGATGGAGTCATGGGATAGATAGCGATCGCATCTCTTTGATTTCTATCCCGTCGCACCTTGAATGCGCTCTCAACGCCACGGGTAGACTTATGCTTTCCTAATTTTACAATTCTTCAACTCTGGAAAACACTAATTCCAATAATTTTGAGCAACTGAATCGAAAATCCCGTAAAAACTCTGATGCCAAGTGTAGATAAGCCTGGTACACAGGTGAAGACTCTCACAAGAAGCGGAAAGTGACACGGAGAATTCCAATTTTCAATTTCCAATTTCAAAACCTTAGTTTTTCATCTGTGCGTAGCACTCAAAGCGGGGAGTATGTCAGTATCTAGATTGGTGACTCCCTCATGAAATTTAGTTGGTGATGACTACGGTGCAAACTCCTACTTCTGTTCTGCCATTCCTTGGTCCTGATTTAGCTTCTACCTACGATGCCGCGCGAGTGGTGATTTTGCCGATTCCTTATGAGGCGACGACAACGTATCGAAATGGCTGCGAAAATGGGCCAGATGCGATTCTAGAAGCCTCTGGGCAGGTGGAATATTATGATGAGGAGCTAGATTGGGAAACTGGCAAAGACATTGGAATTTATACGGCTGAATCGATTGCAGACACCCGCAACGGTCGTTCAGTTTCATCCGAGGAAATGCTGCAAGTTACCCGCGAAACGGTATCTCAGATGATAGCTGACGGCAAGTTTGTTATTGGTCTGGGTGGCGAACACAGCATTACAACTGGTCTTGTAGAGGCATACCGAAAAGCCTACCCCGATGAACCCTTTACGGTCGTGCAAATAGATGCTCACGGCGATTTGCGCTATGAGTACGAAGGCTCGATTCACAACCATGCTTGCGTGATGCGGCGGATTGTGGAAATGGGATTGCCAACTGTGCAAATCGGCATCCGCGCCATTTGCAAAGAAGAAGCTGACTTGATCAAAGAGAAAAATTTGACGGTGTTCCGGGCGAGAGAAATTGCGACGCAACCGGATTGGATGGAAAGGGCGATCGCAAGTATCCCCACCAGACGCGTTTTCCTCACCATTGACCTCGACGGGATTGACCCCACCC
This sequence comes from Trichocoleus sp. AS-A1, assembly GCF_039962015.1. Lineage (NCBI taxonomy): Bacteria > Bacillati > Cyanobacteriota > Cyanophyceae > Leptolyngbyales > Trichocoleusaceae > Trichocoleus > Trichocoleus sp. AS-A1. Next base: position 56,008 of record NZ_JAMPKG010000024.1, read on the forward strand.
TGATACCTGGCGTCGGCACCCCAGAACCCGGTGGATTAAATTGGTACTCCCTACTCTCTTTTTTGCGGCAAGTGTTTCAAAATCACGAAGTGATTGGTTGTGATGTTATGGAATTGGCACCGATTGTAGATTCCGTAGTATCAGAATTTACTGCTGCAAAATTAGTCTACAAACTAATCGGTTATCAGGCGTTCTCCCAAGGCAAATAGAGACCGTAATTGCTTTGTTCTTTACGACTGTAGCCCCCTCGTACTTTGTTGTAATTACCCAGGGATAAGTAAATGAGTGTAATGGAAAAGACCGGCACTCCTATTGGTAGTTATGCTCCAGATTTTGAATTACCGGGAATCGATAATCAAGTCCACCACCTGGCTCGGTATTTAGAAAAGTATCGAGCTGTGGGCGTTGTTTTTATGTGCAATCATTGCCCATACGTGCAGTCCTATATGGGTCGGCTAATCCAGATTCAAAGCGAGTTCCAAAGCCAGGGATTTACCCTGATTGGCATCAACGCCAATGATGCGGTTCAGTCGCCTGAAGACAGCTTCGAGAATATGCAAAATTTGGTAGCAACTCACGGTCTAAATTTTCCTTATCTGAGAGATACCACACAGGATGTCGCTCGTTGCTTTGGGGGACAGACAACGCCAGAGGTTTTCTTATTAGATAATTCTGGGATACTCCGCTACAGGGGACGAATTGATGATAATTCCCAAGATCCAGCAGCGGTGAAGGTGCATTATTTACGGGATGCGATCGCTTCTTTACTGCAAGGAAAAACGGCGATTACAACCGCCTCAACTGAGGCGGTAGGCACCCCGATAAACTGGCGTCCTTAACACGTAGTCTCAAGGCTTTCCACACTTTAGTAACTGAATTTGCGGATAATATCACAAAACTTACTCCTCTACTGTTATCTTATGGTGGAGGTATTTTGAGTGAGACAATAGTCTGGGCATGGAGATAACTTATCGGCGGGTTTTACTAAAGCTGAGCGGTGAAGCTTTAATGGGCAACCTGGGCTATGGAATCGATCCAATGGTGGTTCAGGAAATCGCGCAGGAAGTCGCAGATGTCGTGGCAAGTGGCATTCAGATGGCAATTGTCGTCGGTGGCGGCAATATCTTTCGCGGTGTCAAGGCAGCTTCGGCTGGCATGGATCGGGCGACAGCCGACTACATCGGGATGATTGCAACGGTGATGAATGCGATGACCTTGCAAGACTCCTTGGAGCAAATCGGAGTACCGACACGAGTCCAAACAGCGATCGCCATGCAGGAAGTAGCGGAGCCTTACATCCGGCGTCGCGCCATTCGCCACTTAGAAAAAGGACGGGTCGTAATTTTTGGGGCTGGATCGGGAAACCCCTTCTTCACCACTGATACGACCGCTGCCTTGCGAGCGGCGGAAATTGATGCGAATGTAATTTTTAAAGCAACCAAAGTAGACGGGATCTATGATTCAGATCCCCATCTCAACCCAGGGGCGCGTCGCTATCAGAGCCTGACCTACGGACACGTCCTCACTCACGATCTGCGGGTGATGGATAGTACCGCGATCGCCCTGTGCAAAGACAACAACATCCCCATCGTTGTGTTCGACCTCTCGGTGCGGGGCAATATCCACCGCGCCGTTACGGGAGAAGCGGTGGGAACAATTGTAGGAGGATCTTGTGAAATTAGCTGATGTTGAAAATCATATGCAAAAGACAATTGAGGCAACTCAACGGTCTTTTAATACGATTCGGACGGGACGGGCAAACGCCTCTCTCCTCGACCGGGTGTCGGTGGAATACTATGGTTCCCCAACCCCTCTAAAATCTCTGGCAAGTATTAATACACCAGATTCTAGTACGATTACCATTCAGCCGTTTGACCGCGGCAGCATGAACCTGATTGAAAAAGCGATTTCTTTATCAGATGTCGGTTTAACTCCGAGCAATGATGGCTCGGTGATTCGATTGAATATTCCACCCCTAACGACCGAGCGTCGTAAAGAACTGGCGAAAATCGCTGCCAAGTATGCTGAAGAAGGAAGAGTTTCTGTTCGCAATATCCGCCGCGACGCCGTAGACTCAATTCGCAAGCAAGAAAAAAATAGTGAAATCTCTGAGGATGAAGCGCGAGACTTGCAGGAAAAAATTCAAAAGCTAACTGACAAGTACGTTGCCAAGGTTGATGAGCTGTTAGCCGAGAAAGAAAAAGATATCACGACCGTTTAAAATCATTAGTCACTCGTCATGGGTCGCTCGTCAAAAGCGATCGCGCTAGAGCTAAGGACTCAGGACAAAAGGCTAAAAACGGATACTAGGCAGGTTGAAGCGCTTGTCCATCTAAAGCAGGGCGAACCAGGAAAGCAACGTGCATAGGATAGCCCTGGGAGTAGATCGCATCGATGTACCGCAGGGCTGTTTCTCGATTTTTGCAGGTGCGTAAAACTTTCTCGTTGCCGTTGGCGTATTGGATGCGTAATTCCCAGAACATCGCTTTTCCCCTTATGAAAATAGTAGAAACACCAAATAGTCGGTCAGCGACTTTATAAAACTTTCATGAACCTATCCTATAAGCTTTATATAAACTTTGCACTCAGTAAAATTGATGAATTGAATAAATATCGCGATCGCGCTCTCTAGTTGTCTGGAAGAAAAAGCTGAACGACTACGTACTGGAAAACACGGTTTGTCTTCTAGAAGTCAAGAGAAAATCTAAATCAAGGCGAATAATATTTATCTTAAAAATCCTGAAAGCCTGAAATTGTATACGTTTTACCGAGATAAGCATAATTACGCAAATAGCTAGCTGGTAGGGAAAGCAATTAAGCTTAATTACCAGTGAGTGTCAAGCGTGAGGATGTAAATTCTTCGCTTAACAAGCTTAAATTGCAAGTGTGTTCAGAAGCAAAAATTAACACGATGTTTGACTGCATTATTGTCGGTGCTGGCCCAGCAGGTGGAACCGCAGCTTATCATCTAGCTAAGGGAGGACGTTCGGTTTTAGTCTTAGAAAAAGACGCAATGCCGCGTTACAAACCGTGTGGGGGTGGAGTATCACCAGCGATACAAGAGTGGTTTGATTTTGATTTTTCTCCAGCGATTTCCTTAAAACTCAAATCACTCCGCTACACCTGGAAAATGGGCGATCCAGTGGAAGTAGGGCTGGAAACAGGACAACCGATTTGGATGGTAAGGCGAGACGTTTTCGACAACTTCCTGATGCAGCAGGCGCAGCAACAAGGCGCAGAACTGCGAGACAACACTGAAGTAACGGGGATTGAGTTTAAGAGCGATCGCTGGCAAGTCAACACCGCCAATGGACCCGTTGAAGGTCGCTATCTGATTGCCGCAGACGGAGCCAAAGGGCCAATGGCTAAGTGGTTAGACTTCAAAGAGCGCAAACGGCGTCTGGCTGGAGCCTTAGAAGCAGAAATACCCGCCCAAAATACCAACCAACAAAAGATTCATTTTGAATTTGGGATGGTCAAAAATGGCTATATTTGGAACTTTCCTAAAGCAGACGGATATTCTATCGGCGTTGGCACGTTCATCGGCGGTGAACCCCAAGACTTTAAGAAAATTTTGGCTGAGTACGCCAAATCTTTCGGCGTAGAGGTCAATCAGAGCAAGCAATATGGTCATCCCCTTTCTCTATGGGATGGCAATCAAAGGCTGCATACGCAAAATGCAGTTTTAGCCGGAGAAGCCGCCTGTGTCGTCGATCCGTTTACTGCTGAGGGAATTCGTCCCTCAATGTTTAGCGGCTTGAAGGCAGCGGAAGCGATTGACAAATCACTCTCCGGGGATGGCAATGCTCTGGAAAGATATACCAGCACGATCGCCGAAGAATGGGGATCGGATATGCAGTGGGCACAACGCTTAGCAGGAGTGTTTTACAGATTTCCTGGGATTGCTTATCGAGTCGGTGTTAAGCGCCCTGGTGCCACTGAGCGCATGGGCAAGATTCTGTGCGGAGAGAGTCGTTACTCTGAAGTGGCAGAGAGTGCTATTAAGCGCCTCAGTAAGAGCATGATACCGGGAATGGGTGGGTAAAACGATTGAGCATTTAGTTAGTAAGGGTTGACTTCTTTCGGGTGGGCAAAAGCCCACCCAGATAAGATTTGGTAGGTATTCCTCACTCTACAAAATTAAATTTTTGAGAGTGCAACCCCCTTTTAAATCGTCAGTGGTGCAATTTCCTCATGTGTTATATTGGGGCTTTCATCCAGAAACTTGCTAGGTTATGTCTTCTAGGACTGCAAAGTTATCCAGGTTCGGGCTGATGATTTTAGCAGCGGGATGCTTAAGCTTCCTGACGCTAGGTTGTCAAAAATCAGAGGCTGACGCTAAAAAGTATGTTGACTCAGGGAATACTCTAGCTCAACAAGGCAAATTAAACGAAGCGATCGCTGACTACAACAAAGCCGTTGAGATTAATCCCAAGGATGCAGAAAGTTACAATAAGTTAGGAACTATTCTGGTCAACCAAAAGAAATTTCCTGAAGCCAGTGATGCTTTTCAAAAGGCAATTGCAAATAGTCCTAAAAATATAGAGCTATATCATAAATTAGGATTTGTTCAGGTTCAAGAAAAGAAACTGGAAGAAGCATCTGCTACTTTTAAAAAGGCAATTGAAATTGACCCGAAAAATGCCAAATCCTATAATGACTTAGGATTTATTCAGGTCAATCAAGGCAAATTACCTGAAGCAGCTGCTAACTTCAAAAAGTCAATTGAAATTGACCCGAAAAATGCCAGATCTTACAATGATTTGGGAGTTGCTTTAGGTGCCCAAGGTGACAGTAAATTACCCGAAGCGACTGAGGCTTTCAAGAAGGCAATTGAAATTGACCCGAAAAGTGCAGATGCACACTATTTCTTAGGGGTTGCCTTGGTCAAACAAGGAAAGTTAAATGAGGGAGTAGCAGCTCTCAAAAAGACCACCGAAATTGCTCCGAAAGCAGCACCTGCTTACTTTGGTCTAGGGGTAGCTCTAAATCAACAAGGTAAGAAGTCTGAGTCAATCGAAGCGATGAAAAAAGCCAGAGACTTGTTTAAAGAGCAAGGTCAAACTCAGCAAGCTGACCAGATCGATCAGGGATTAAAGGCTTTAGGGAAACAGTAACCAGTTTTAACACTCCCGTTCCCTGAAAAGAGGATAGAGTTTTTACTCCCAGGAGTAGGGGCACGATTGTTGATTTAAAAAGTAGGGGCACGGCAATGCTGTGCCCCTATAATGGTTGAGCGATAAGGTTTTCTGAAAGTTCTGTAACCAGGCAACTAGCCCCAGGGAAACACTGAATACGGTTTGGTTAGGGCGAAAAATACCAAAGTCCGCATTTGTTGGATTTCGTTTCTCCACCCAACAAACAATAATTTTCACCGAACCATATTGGGGAGACAGACCCAAAGCTGGGTTGGGATGTTGGCAACAGGTACTTACCATCCTCAACTTTGATAATGCTGAATACTCGAGCGGCTGAAAGTCGCCTACTCGACTGCATCCCTTGCAGCAACAAGCATGGTAGAACTGGGACAAGCACTTTTATAGTTTCGACATGACGATTTACTTTTATAAATTTGAAGATCCCTACGGATGTTTTTCCAACTTTTCTCCTCATAACATTTATCTGCTGGGTCAAGATTGGATGACGGTGGAGCATTATTATCAAGCGCAAAAATTTGTTGGCACCGAGGATGGAGCGTTAATCCCAGCGATCGCTAGCGCGAAGACGCCAATGGAAGCCGCGACACTGGGACGCGATCGCACCCGCCGCATCCGTCCGGACTGGGAACAAGTGAAAACCCAAATTATGCGCGAAGCCGTGCTAATCAAGTTTCTAACTCACCTAGAGATTCAATCCATTTTGCTTTCGACCGGCGATCGCCCAATCGTGGAGGATTCTCCCACTGATTATTACTGGGGTTGCGGTGTAGAAAAAACTGGACAAAATCATTTGGGAAAAATCCTGATGAGTGTCCGTCAAGAAATCCGGCAACGGTTAGGAAAAAAGTAGCGTTACTCCTTTGTGAATTTATATATTTAGCTAATCTGAATTAGCGATTTTTTTAGGGAAAATATTTTTAGGTTTTCATAGCATGTCTTATATAAACTGTCAACATTTTTGAGTTATTTTTCCTTGAAAATATTAAAGTTAACAATAATTTTAAAACTTTTATAAGATCAATAGTTTTACGAATACCCAGTATGACTTTTCAGTTACAGAATAGAAATATACAAAAACATTCATGCCTGAATTTATAAAAGTGGTGGATAGAGGGAATGAGCTTAAGTGATAATACGCAAACAATGCAGCACGAAATAGACCAAGCAAGCTTATTACACGGAATTACCAATCGGATTCGGCGCTCGCTAGAATTGCCAGAAATTTTGACATCGACAGTCGCTGAAATTCGCTCATTGCTTGAAACCGACCGCGTGATGATTTATCGGTTTCATGCCGATGGCAGTGGAGAAGTGATTGCCGAGGCAATTGATAACAATCGCCTGCCATCTTTGATAGGGCTAAATTTTCCGGCTGATGACATTCCTCCCCACGCCCGCGAGATGTTTCTGAAAGCTCGCCAGCGCTCAATTGTCGATGTTTCCTCAGGGTTGATTGGTCTGAGTTCCTTGGATTGCGCCCAGACAGGTACTGCTTTGAAGGCGGAAGATGTTCGCTATCGCCCAGTAGATTCCTGCCATATTGAATATCTCACGGCAATGGGAGTCACATCTTCCCTCGTGGTGCCGATTCTATATCATGATGCCCGCACGCAGGAGACCCAGCCGGAACTATGGGGTTTATTAGTCTCGCATCACGCTGAATCGCGTTCGGTTTCGGAACAAGAACTGCAAATCGTCCAGTTAGTGGCAGATCAAGTTTCAATTGCGATCGCTCAATCTACCTTACTCGAACTCGCCTGCGCCCAAGCAACGCGGGAAGCGCGGATTAACCGAGTCGCCACCCTGCTCCATGCACTACCAACGATTCAGCTTTCTGAAGCCCTTACGGAAACGGTTGCAGCCTTTAAAGGTTGTGGGGGCAGAATTTACATAGCGGCAGAAAATCCAAGTCAAGCAATCCTATTTGCCTGCGGCGATCAACCGATGCTAGGAGCCATCGGGAAAGATCGTCCGCTTGAAGAGCATCCCGTTTGGCAGGAATATTTAAAATTACAAGACACTGCCTGCAATCCCATCAAGGCAGTGACGGATCTCTATAAAGAACCTCATCTGCGAGTCATCGCGCCAGCGTTCCGCACGACTCGAATTCGGGGCATCCTGATTGTCCCCCTCCAGTATCGTCAGCAGTTTCTGGGATACTTGTGCATTTTTCGTAATGAAATTGATACGGAAACTTTGTGGGCTGGAAATTTCGACCCGGATCGGAGACAACTGCAACCTCGTAATTCCTTTGAGGCATGGAGGGAACTGAAACGAGGTCAAGCACAAGCGTGGACGCCGGGAGAAATTGAACTCGCTCAAGCCTTGGGTCATCACTTCTCAATGGCGATTGAGCAGTATCTCCTGTACACACAGGTGCAGTCTCTCAATAGCAACCTGGAGCATCAAATTCAAGAGCGAACTGTCCAGCTAGAACAGTCCTTAGAGTTTGCCAAAGTCCTCAAGCAAGTCACAGACCAAATTCGCAGCACTCTGGATTTAGAGAAGATCCTACAAAGCATTGTGCAGGAAGTCAGGAAACTGCTAAGCACAGACCGAGTGGTAATTTACCAGTTCACCAGAAGTTGGCAAGGGGAGGTGGTTGTAGAAGCAGTGACAGGCAGCTGGAACTCAATTCTGGGAGAGATATACGAAGATGAATGCTTTCCTCAGGAGTACGCCTCTGCTTACCAGCAAGGAAGGATTCGAGCAGTTCATAACGTAGCTGAGTCAGATTTGCATCCCTGTCATATAGAGTTTTTACTGAAAATTCAGGTTCAAGCCAACTTAGTTGTCCCAATTAACATGGGGGAACAGCTATGGGGGCTACTAATTGCCCATGAGTGCCAAGCTCCTAGGGAATGGAAGACTGCTGAAATTGATTTGCTGCAACAGCTGGCAAATGAAGCCGCGATCGCAATTCAGCAAGCCGAACTGTACGAACAAAGCCGTACTGCCGCTGCGACTGCTACCGCTCAAGCACAACAGTTAGAACAAGCTGCCGAACAACAGCAAGCATTGTTTGGAGTAATTACGAAGATTCGAGAATCCCTCGATCTAAATACAATCTTCAAAGCAACGACCACTGAAGTCCGACAACTGCTAGGGGCTGACCGAGTGGCAGTATTTCGCTTATATTCCGCCTCTGGCTCGCTGGATGATGAATTTGTCTCAGAAGACGTATTACCAGCTTTAAAGCCGATTTTAGGAACCAAAGTTTACGACCGCCACTTTTCCCAAAACTATGCTGTACTTTATCAACAGGGTCGGATTCAAGTAGTTGATGACATCTACAACGCAGGCTTAACTGATTGCCATATCGAGCTGCTGGAGCAATTTCAAGTCCAAGCTCAACTCGTGGTGCCACTGCTAAAAGGGGATATCCTTTGGGGATTGCTCTGTATCCATCAATGCTCGCAAAAGAGACATTGGGATGTCTCGGAAATTGAGTTCGTCACCCAGACTGCTGTTCAGCTGGGAGTTGCAATACAGCAAGCAGAATTACTCGCTCAAACCCAGCATCAAGCAGAACAACTCGCTTGTGCCCTCCAAGAATTACAACAAACCCAAACCCAGCTGATTCAGACAGAAAAAATGTCGAGTTTGGGACAGCTAGTCGCAGGTGTGGCTCACGAAGTCAACAATCCGGTTAATTTTATTTACGGCAATCTCATTCACGTTGGCGAGTACGTAAAAGATTTGATCGATCTGTTGCATTTATACCAAGAGCGTTATCCCCATCCCGATCGGGAGGTTGTCAAACACGCAGAAGCAATCGATTTGGAATTCATTGCTGATGATCTGCCTAAAATGCTGTCGTCAATGAAGGTGGGAGCCGACAGAATCCGTCAACTGGTGCTGTCTCTGCGGAATTTCTCTCGCCTTGACCAAGCCGAGATGAAACGGGTGGATATCCATGAGGGTTTAGACAGCACGCTGTTAATCTTGCAACATCGACTCAAAGGGAAGGGTAATACTCCTACGATTGAAGTTGTAAAGGCTTATGGCGAGCTGCCCTTAGTTGAGTGTTATGCCGGTCAGCTCAATCAAGTGTTTATGAATGTCCTTAGCAATGCGATTGACGCGCTGGAGCAGCAAAACAACTGGGATCGATCGAACCACCCGATGGAAAGGGGAGAAGCTGCTGGTTATTTGCACCACGCAAGTGACACAGATACTGCCCTAACATCATCAGACGTTAAAACTTCACCCGCTCAGATTACTATCCGCACCTTTTTGAAGGAGGAAGCAGAAAGAATAAAAGGTGAAAAAATACAGGAGCAAGAAGGAAGGATAAAGCATGAAACCGATTCACTTATTCATCCTTTCATCCCTCATCCTGCTAACGTGGTGATTCAAATTATTGATAATGGCTCTGGTATGCCAGAGGCGGTGCAGGCGCAAATCTTCGATCCTTTTTTCACGACAAAGCCGGTTGGTAAAGGCACGGGTTTGGGACTGTCGATCAGCTATCAAATTGTGGTGGAAAAACACGGCGGCGTCTTTAAGTGTTCTTCTCAACCAGACAAGGGCACTGAGTTCTGGATTGAAATTCCCGTTCGCCCACAAAATTGAAAGAAGCAATTGATGCTGGGCCAAAAAACGAACTCTCTACACACTCGGAACCTCACCGCTAACCCCTCTCCGTTGACGGAGAGGGAATATTGAACTCCTTCCCGTTGACCGGGAGGAGCAGGGGTGGGGTTAAACTCTGAGTGCTAAAGACAGCATAAATTAGAACTTGCGATCGCTCGAAAAAGTTTTACGGGCAAATTTCCTCGATAGCGATCGCTGCCATTTCAGTACCTGCTGGCTTCCGGGTACTTCGTGCAGCAGCACATACAAACAGGGAATAATAAACAGGGCGAGGATGGTGGCGATAGACATCCCAAAAAAGACGACGATGCCCAAAGGTTGCAGGAATTCCGAGCCTTCCCCGATGCCCAGGGCTAGCGGCAGTAAGCCCAAAACCGTCGTGATGGTAGTCATCATAATCGGTCGCAGACGTTGGGGAGCGGCTTTAATGATGGCAGTTTGGCGATCGCATCCTTCTCGTTCCCGAATCTGGTTCGCTAGCTCGATCATGATGATAGCGATATTCACCACAATGCCTACCAGCAGAACGGCACCGACTAGAACAGTAGCACCGATGGCGGTTTTAGTGACGTAAAGCCCGATAATTCCCCCAGCTAAAGCTAATGGCAAAGTCAGAATAATGGCTAGGGGGTCAATTAACGAGTTGTACTGCACCGCCATGACCACGAACACTAAGAAGGCTGATAGCGCCCCCAAAGTTTTCAGAGAATTTTGCAACTGCTGATTGGTTTCGGCTGCGGAACTAGGAAGTACAGTCACGCCTTCAGGTAACTGCAAATTTTCTAACACCCGATCTACCTCTGCAAAGGCATCGCTGAGGTTAGCTCCTTCGCTGAGACTCCCAGCAATGATAAAAACCTGTCGTTGGTTAATCCGCTGCACTTCTCCAGGCGCTTGCCCTTCGGAAATGGTCGCGACATCACCCAGCCGAACTAAGCTGTTGTTATTGACAAATAAGGGCAGCTCCTCTAATTGCGAAGCGCGTTGCACCGATTCTTCATTGAATTGTACGCGCACATCTACTAAGCGATTGCCTCTTTGCAACTGCGTTGGTACAGAACCCTCGATTGCTGTCTGAATCGTTTGCCCAATGTCTTGCGTCGTCAACCCCAACTCCTCTGCACGCTCCCAATCCGGTCGAATCTGCACTTCTGGTTGCCGAGGGTCAGCATCCGGTCGAAACGTTGCACTTTTTACTTGCTCATCCAAGGCTTGCACCACTTGCCGCCCTGCCTGTTGCAGCGGTCGATCTTCGTTTCCTTGGAGGATGATATCAACATCCGCTCCCCGCACTGGCGAGTTCGTTAGGATGATACCTCGCACCTGACCGGGATTGAGCCGCAGACGAATCCCCGCTAAATTCAGTTTATTTAACTCTTGGGTGACTTTTTCGACAAACTTCTCGACATCTGTACCGGATTTGAGGGTGATGGAGCTGGAACCTCGGAGGGGATTTGCACTGGTGCTACTGCCGAAAAGAGAACCTCCGGCTGTGCTAAATACATAGTCAGTTTCGGGCTGTTTTGTGAGGATTTCGTCAACCATTGCCATCACTTTCCGGTTAGTTTCCACGCTAGTTCCCGGAGGAAACTGGGCAGATAAATTTGCTTGACCAGTGCTAATACGAGGCAGAATTTCTTGAGGAATTTGCCCTGCCATCCACAAGCTACCGCCTCCCAAAACCAGAACCGAAATCGCAATTATCAATATTCGATAAGGCAGCGCCCTCGTTAAAGTGCGAGTATAGCTGCCAGTTGCCGCCTCAAAAGAACGGTTAAATTGCCGCAACAACTGAAACTCACCTACCCGACTCGACCAGCGGATAGCCAATAGCCGAGATGTGAGAACAGGTACAACGGTCAGAGCTACTAAAAGTGAAGCTGCGACTGCAAAGCAAATCGTCAGAATTAATTCATTAAATAGTAGTGAGAAAAAGCCACCAATTAGCAAGAATGGCACTACAGATACCAGGTTAGCGCCTGTAGCAGCAACCATTGCTGATTCTACTTCCTGGGAACTGACAATCGACTGATCAATTATCTCTTGTTTGTTTAACCGTTGCTTTGTCCGAGTGCCTGGAGTCATGCCAATGCTTTCCGCAATGTTCTCCATGATCACGACGCTGGTGTCAATCGCCTGACCAATCCCCAACGCCAGACCTCCCAAACTGAACACATTCAAAGACAAGTCAAAAAACTTCATCAAGACGATAGCCGTCAGAGTACAAAGGGGAATCGTCAGGGAAATAATCAAAGTTTGTCGCAGTGACCCTAAAAAAAACAAAACTGCTACGGCTGCAAGTAATGCTCCGGAGATGGCAGAAACGATGACATCATTCAGGGAGTTGCGAATAAATTTTGACTCATCTAAGGTGGGTAGCAGTTTCATGTCTGCGGGAATTACACCCGATTGGCGGAGTTCTTCGATGCGTTTTTTAACTCCTTCCACCACCTCGATAGTATTGGCATCTGGTTGCTTTTGAATGCTGAGTTTTACCGCTGGTTGCCCATTAAGATAGACAAATACCCGCTGGTCTTCTGTACCATCAATGACTTCGGCAAAATCTCTTAGATAAACGCGAGATTGTGGTAAAAGTGCAGGGCTTTGCGCTCCTACTGGGCTGGGAGTTGAGGAAGCAACTTCAAAGGAGAGATTGCTAATTTCCTGTGCATCCTGAAAGCGTCCGACGGTACGGGTTAGCGTTTGGGAGTCGTTGCCTTGCAAGCGCCCCCCAGAGATGTCCTGATTGCGATCGCCTAAAGCATTCAACACATCTACCAAACTCACCCCCAGCGCCTGTAAGCGATTCAGGTCAATTTGCACCCGCACTTGTTCTTCCACCCCACCCGCAACATCGACGGCGGCGACACCATTGACTACACTGAGTTCGCGGGATAATTCTTCATCGGCAAATACCCGCAAATCCGCATCCCCCAGGGAAGAGGATTGCAGCGCCATTTCGTAAACGGGTAGCTGGGAGGGGTCAACTTTAAACAAACGCGCATCTTCGATGGTGCTGGGGAGTCTGCTGCGACCCCGGTTAAAGGCAGCAGTGGCATCGTTGAGCGCTTGGTCAATGTTGCCTCCCGGTTCAAAGAATAAGTCTAAACTCACCTGCCCTTCGCGGGTTTGGGAGTAAACTTGCACCACTCCTTGTGTGGTACTTAGAGTTTCTTCTAGCGGCTTGGTAATTTCATCAACTCCCACTTCGGGGGAAATTCCAGGCGCTTCTACCCGCACGCCAATTCGCGGATAGGTGATAGATGGCAACAAATCGACTTGGAGTTGGGAGAGAAAGAACACTCCCATCACCAACACAGATAATGTGAGCATGAGTGTGCCGATATGGCGGCGGATGGCGATCGCGCTTAGGCTAAATCCAGACATAATTATTTTGAATTTTGAGTTCTGAATTTTGAGTGAATTCGGAATTTTGAGTGAATGAGTGAGTTTTGAATTAAGAAGTCAAAGCTCAAAACTCAAAACTCTACGGCTTTGCGGTTTCTGATAAAACACTTAAGCTGACAAGTTCGCCATCTTTGAGCGGCTTACCAGCGCGGCTGACAAATCGCTCTCCCGGCTTTAATCCCGACAGAATTTCTACTTTTCCATTTACGCGATCGCCCACTGTCACCGATCGAGCCTGCACTCTTGGCTGTTGCCCTTCACGAGTCACAACAAACACCGTCGCTTTGCTGGATTTGGCATTTTCTTGGGAGTTGGAAGCGCTCTCTCCCTCGCTCCTTGCCTGTCCCCCTTGTGCCTGCCTCCCTTGTGTCTGCCCTCCTTGTCCCTGTCTCCCTCTCTCTCCTGCTTCTTGCAGCGCTGTTTGCGGCACCACTACCCGTTGGGACGCATTTGAGGCAAAGCTGACCCGTGCCAATAGTCCGCTGCCGATCTCACCCTTGGGGTTGGCAATCGTGACTTCTACCGGCACTTGACGAGCCGCTACATTCGCCGCCGGAGAAATGCGAGCCACTTGTCCAAGAAATTCCCTGTTTTTGAAGGCATCTAATTGCACCCGCACCGATTGTCCAGCCCGGATATTTGACAATTCCAATTCTGAAACTGGCACCACTACTGTGACGCGGCTGAAATCTCCAATTTTCAAGATTTCACTACCTGGATTCGCTAAATCCCCCGGTTCTAACCCTTTAGAAACGACAACGCCGCTAATTGGAGAAGTTAATACTGAATAGGATTGGCGTTCGCGACTTTGAGCCAGTACAGATTGTTGCGCCTTGACTCTGCCTTGAGCCGCTACGACTGCTTGCTGTTGTGTACTCACCTGTGACTGAGCAGAGAGCAAAGCTTGTTGAGCCGTTTGAGCTTCGGTTTGAGCTAATTCTGCTTGTTGCTGAGCGATCGCGCCCTGTCTTGCCAAGCCAGCCAGTCGAGCTGCATCCCGCTGTGTTTGCTGCAATTCAACTTTTGCCTGTTCCACCTGTGTCCGGGCATTAGCTACCTGAGTTCGGGCGCGGGCAACTTCTGCTTGAAGCGTTGCGAGTTCTGCTTGCGCCTGATTCACGCTAGTCAATAAGGTGGTGTCATCTAACTGGGCAACAATTTGACCCTGCGCCACCCGATCTCCCACATCTGCTTTAAGAGAGAGCAGCCGTCCTTCCACTTGGGGTTGCACCGAGACTTCTCTGAGTGGGCGAGTCGTGCCGATAAATTTTACATCTTCTTGAAGCGATTCGCTGCGAGCGATCGCCACATCCACTGGTGTAGGTTTTCCTTGCCCCCCTTCTTGCCCTCTGGGAGATTGAGCCTCCGCTTCTGCTTTCGGCAGAATGCCACAACTGGTCAACCCAGGCATCCCTAAAACAGCAAATATCAATATAAATAGGGGAATTTTTTGATTTTGCCGTTGGCTTGTTGATTTTTGACTCGTTTGCTGCCGAGAGGCTTGAGCAGCAGATATATCAGGAGACATACGCTTAAGTTGCACTTGGGTGTTCCACTCAGGAGACGGTTCGGACTCGCCTTGGGCGGGGCTGTCCAGCGGTGAGATGCAAAGGCAACAGGTTAGCTCTGTGCCTGCCTGTCTATTTAGACTGCTGATAGTTTACAAACGTTCACTTTACAAATCATAAAGTGCGAAGGCAGTTCTCTTGGTCAGCCTTAAGGTCGGATTTTGGCATTTGCCTTCTGGTTTTGGGCGAGCGATCGCCCTGAGCAACATTCCAGCTGCTATGCTTTTTTTAAAACCCTTGACAAACTCTCAAATCCTTGCGTTACCAATTCTTGCGGGTTAAAAATCTATTTCTGTCAGTCGTCCTGGCGGTGGCTGGGACTGTAGTAATTAGGGCATCCGAGAACGTACCCGTACAGGCTCGTCCCGCTCCTGTATTTACACGCCATTTAGAGACAATTCAAAGCAGCGTACCGCCTGGGTTGATTATGCGCTTGCCGTCCCAAATTCTCCTCAGTGGCCCCACCGATGTAGATCCTTCTGAGTTGATTGTCCGCGTCTTCCCCTCAGAAACTCCGTTAGCTTATACTGTTAGCCTTTTTACCTGCTACAGTAATCCCCAACCGTGCTTAGTCGGAAGTTTTTCGGTTGAGAAAAAGAATTCTCTCAATGCGATACGAGAATTAGAAAAACATAAAGCAGCAGGCGATCGCATCACCTTAAGGAAAGATATTAGAGGATATTTGTTAGAAGGAAAAACGCAGAAGCCATCCTATGAATTTTCTTCAGTGATGTGGCAGCAGGATGACTTCATTTATCGCGTTAGTTTTCCCACCATAGAACGGTCAAATATTCTCTTGATGGCTAATTCAATGGCTAACGATGTGCCGCTTTTCCGCAGGGTTTCTCGTCCACTTCCCTGATACTCATCCCAAGTTGCGTTCAGACAAAGTAGGGTCTTGAACGCAACTTATTAGTATTAATTCCAGTAATCTACAATCCGCTGAGCGTCTCTAGCAGCTTCTCCACTTCAGCATTATGGTCGAGGAAGGAGAACAAATGTTTATAGCGCAGAATTCCCTGTTTATCCAGTACGAATTGGGCTGGCAGAGGCGCACCCAAAGCTTGACCCGTAGAGTAAGCTCGAAAAGTCCGACAACTGGGGTCGCTGAGCAAGGGCATCTTTAACCCCAGGTCTTTGACAACCGTTTTGCTCTGCTGTTCGTCGGTACTGGTAATCATCAAAACCTCGACGCCCAAACTAGTAAAGCGCTCGTAGTTTTCATTCAGCGCTTTGATGTGAGGAAAGCAAAAAGGACAATATTGCTTTTCGGTGAAGATGCGGGTGAAGGCAAGGATGACAGGTTGCTTTCCCTTGTAATTCGATAACTTGACTTTACCCCCATTAGTAATGTCCGGCAGTTCAAATGCTGGAGTCGTTTCACCCAGGTCTAAACGGCTGGTTGCTGGAATCGGCAAGAAATTCTCAAAGAAGCGTTGATTTAACAGTCCGCTAAAGTCAGTAGATGTCAGCATCGGTATATCATTTTGGTCTTATTGCTGTAATTGTAATAGTTCTTTACTTTTTTGCGAACGGGGGCGAATCATGGAGAGCGATCGCATTCTTCATCCCTAACAAAATTCCCATCTCCATTTCAGGAATGCGATTAACTTTCAAACTGACGGATTACTTCTTTTTATTAGAAGTCCCTGAATTTTGTTGTAACATCACTGGGCGCAAGACCCACGTATCAGGATTTACTCACAGATTCACAGAAAACTGGCGATCCTGAGGGACAAGTAGCCTCTTTTACAAATCTTGGCTATGCCTACTATTCTTTGGGTGGCTACGAGCAAGCCATCAATTGTTATAAGGAGGCTTTGGTAATTGCAAAGAAAAATTCCTTTGTTCAGGGAGAAGGGACAGTTTTAGGAAATTTGGGCGTAGTTTTCTTTTCTTTAGAAGAATATAAGCAAACGATTGAGTTTTACGAAAAAGCTTTGGACATTTCGCGGCAAATCAGCAATCAACAGTCTGAAGCCCTTACTTTGGACAATCTGGAAAAGGCTTACCGTGCCTTGGGAGACTATGAAAAAGCGATCGCATACAATCACCAGCATCTAGATATCGTGCAAGCAGCGTTACAGGACTTAACGCGATCGCAAGCATCAAAAACTAAACCCCAATACATCTGATAGGAAAAATCTCATCAAATGTATTGGGGTTTTTGATTAATTGACGACTGAATCAGTTCTGAAACTAACTCGACACCAGAAATTTAGACGGCAGAAAAGAAGACCTTTGACTTGACGGGGTCGGGAACCATCGTCTTGTCACCGGGTTGCCAACCAGCGGGGCAAACTTCGTCGGGGTTAGTTTGTACGTACTGGATTGCTTGCAGCGTCCGCAGAGTCTCATCGACGTTGCGACCAAAAGCCAGGTTGTTAATCGTAGCGTGCTGAATCACGCCTTCTTTATCAATGATGAACAGCCCCCGGAGTGCAATGCCTGCCTCTGGATCGAGGACATTGAAAGCAGCACTAATCTCTTTCTTAATATCGGAAACGAGGGGATAGTTTAGGTCGCCGACGCCGCCGGACTTGCGGTCTGTCTGAATCCATGCCAAGTGGGAAAATTCACTGTCTACAGAGACACCAAGGATTTCAGTGTTGAGATCCTGAAATTTTGAATAAGCGTCGCTAAAAGCTGTAATCTCTGTAGGACAAACGAATGTAAAGTCAAGAGGATAGAAGAACAAGACTACATATTTGCCACGATAGTCAGACAGTTTGATGGTCTTGAATTCCTGATCGACCACAGCGGTTGCGGTAAAGTCCGGGGCGGTTTGTCCAACCCGAAGACAGCCTTCTGTGTGGTGGGTCATGAATAGATTCTCCTTAAATGGAATAGATTTTGCATTGACTCGTGCTGAGTCAAGGGTAATCTAGTTGAGGTCTACCCTAGACGCAACGACAGCTAATTTACGAACTGTAACAACTATATCATACTCATAACGAGTTTGAGTAGGAATGAAGAATTTGGATACGCGCGAGTGGCTGCTGACCAACGGGTTAGGAAGTTTTGCCAGTGGAACGGTTTGTGATGCTCGGACTCGGACTTATCACGGTTGGTTAATTGCCGCCCTCGATCCGCCGAGTCAGCGCACTTTATTACTGTCTCACCTGGATGCCAGTTTGGATGTAGGAGGACGGGTATTTGCACTAGGGACAAATTTCTGGATAGATGGAAAAATTGACCCTTTGGGCTACGAGTTATTGCGTTCTTTTGACATTGACCCCTTTCCCCGTTGGGTTTGGGGTGAAGATAACTGGCAGCTAAGCAGGCAGCTGGTGATGCCCTATGGCTTAGTAGAAAGTAGCTCACAGAGCGTAAGTAGCGGGAAGGAGACTGAGCAAGTAGGTACTCCCCAGTTTTGTCACCGGATTTTGATTCAGTACCGCTATGAAGGCACTGAGTTGGCTACGCTGAGGTTACGCCCGGTAATTGGCGATCGCGACTTTCACCACCAGCAATCCGGCGCTTCCGGATTGTCCTTCTCGCAATTAGTCGGTCAAAAGCAAATTTGCTTGCAAGGGATGCGTCCTGACTGGACTGGGACTCCCTGGCAATTGCGCTGGAGTAAGGGTCGCTATCAACCAGACACCGTTTGGTATTGGCATTATTACTATCCAGAAGAGAAGCGGCGGGGATTGGGGGACAAGGAAGACCTCTACAGCCCTGGATACCTGACAGTACCCCTACAACCGGGAGACTCCCTCACCCTAGAAGCGAAAGTGGGATTATGTAACTCCAAACAATCACAGCTCAGTTCCCTAGACTTTGAGCAAGCAGTGCAGGTTGAGCAACAACGACTGAAAGCGCTTCGCCGTCCCTTGTTGAGGGTTCATGGCAACGAACCCTCAACCATTGACAATGACATTGACAATGACATTGTCAATGATATTTGGCAGCATCTGTTGCGAGCAGGCGATCAATTTATTGTCTACCGCGCTTCCATTGCTGGCCCGACTGTGATTGCTGGCTACCCCTGGTTTAATGACTGGGGACGCGATACGCTAATTGCTCTACCAGGACTAGCTTTAGCGACTGGGCGCTATGAGTTAGCGAAGGGACTGCTGGAAACTTTTGGGCGCTATTGTCGGAATGGTTTGATTCCGAATGCGTTTCCAGATACTGGAGCTGAGCCATTTTACAACAGTATCGATGCTGCGCTGTGGTGGATTGAAACTTTGGGTCTTTACCTAGAAGCAACGCAGGATTGGGATTTTCTGGCTCAGCAATATCCTGTGGTGCGGCAGATTTACAAAAGCTTTATGGCTGGCACCCTGTACAATGTCCGGATTGATGCCACGGATGGGCTAGTTACCTGGGATGCGCCAGGAGTGGCGCTTACCTGGATGGATGCGGTGGTTGATGGTCAGCCGGTAACGCCTCGTCGGGGTAAACCTATAGAAATTAATGCTCTCTGGTACTCTGCTTTGTGCTGGGCTAGCCGATGGGCAGAATTGTTATTAAGGGAAGGAGGCGCGAATTCACAGAGGCGGATTAACCAGCGAGAACGCTATATTCAGCAGGCGCAACAGGTGAAGAGATCGCTGCAAAAGTTCTGGAATCCGACGCTGGGATATTTCTACGATACGATCGCACCGGATGATGTGCGAGACCCCACAATTCGTCCGAATGCAGTTTTGGCGCTCTCGCTCTATCATTGCGGGTTTCCTACCGAGCAAGGGCGGTCTGTCCTCAAGGTAGCAGGCGATCGCTTAGTGACACCCTACGGTCTCCGCAGTCTCGACCCCGCCGATCCCCGCTATGTGGGGACGTATGCTGGGAATTCTCAATATCGCGATCGCGCCTACCACCAAGGTACGGTTTGGAGTTGGCTGATTGGCCCCTTTATCCGAGCCTGGAAGCGCCTCTACGATTCAGAACCCGTCCCTTTTGATTGGCAGCCGATGATTGAACACTTGCAGTCCTCAGCCTGCCTGGGTTCGGTTTCGGAAATTTTTGATGGCGATCCGCCTCATGCAGCTCAAGGAGCGATCGCTCAAGCTTGGTCTGTTGCCGAACTCATCCGGCACTACTCTGACTGATTAGCACCGAGGAATGAGTACAATCGCAAGCCTACTCATTCTTCAGTCCTAGCTTTTCATAACTTTTAAAATGGCTCTGGCGGGATTTGAACCTGCGACCTTGGGCTTATGAGTCCCCTGCTCTAACCACTGAGCTACAGAGCCAAGTTTTCTTGAACAACCTTATCATCCTAGCATACTGGCGTGATTATTGCTATGCCTCACGCAAGAAAAGAAAAAAGACAAAAGAATATATATTCTTTTGTCTTTTGCTTTGTCTTTTGCCTTTTTTTAGCGTCGGGGTAGTAAAGCTATCGGGTTGATAGCTCCTTTTCCAGATGGATGCAACTCAAAGTGAAGGTGAGGTCCAGTGCTGCGTCCGGTGCTGCCCATCTCAGAAATCTGCTGACCTTGCTCAACTGCTTCGCCTTCGCGAACCAGGAGCCGGTTGTTGTGGGCATAGCGAGTCAAACTGCCATCCGGATGCTGAATGTCCACCAGATTTCCATAACCACCTGAATTCCAGCGTGCATAGACTACGACACCAGGAGCTGCCGCCACGACGGGTGTGCCAACCGGAGCCGCAATATCAATTCCCTTGTGCATCCGTCCCCAGCGCCGACCATAACCAGAGGTCAAAACGCCCTTTGAGGGCCAGATGTAGCCATTGAATTGGATTTGGCTATCTGGCAGGTAGGGATTTGGACCAGGGAGGGGCGGTAACTCTGGAGCAACTTGTTGCCCGAAGGGGGGCCGGAGTGTCGGGTTATAAGTGTCCGCTCCGGAGGGCGCTGCTGCCACCAATGGCTTCTGGGTTCTAGCCCGTGGTGCAGCAGGTGGGGGCACTTTGATTTCGATTGCCGCCTGCGATCGCTGTTGTTGCCGTTGCCGCTTTTGCATTTCTGCTTGTACGGCTTCGTTATAACGATTTGGGCTGAATTCTGGATTGATCGGAGTCGAGTATTCAGAACGTTGCAACGGTTTGTTGACGACAGGTGCAACCGGCTCGAATGCGGGAGTTACTGGCACCGAGATGTTAGCAACCGGAACGTTCTGTGAGTTAGCGGTATCCCCGTTTTGCTGGGTACGATACTGCTGCCTTAGTTTGATGATGTCTTCCCGTAGTTTCTCAATCTGGGTGCTGTACTCAGAGTTTTGCTTCAAGCCAGCAGACTGAGTTTGGTTCCTCTCGGCAATCGGTGTGGCAGCGGGTGTGGCAATGGGTAACGGATTACCCGCTACTAACATTGGTTTGACGATAGGTACGTTAGCACTACTTTGCACCCGTACCTGTGTTGCTGCGACGGGTAAGGGAACAGCCGTTGGCAAAGTTGGAACGGAGAGATTCGGTACAGCAACATTAGACTTGGATTGTCTAAGTGCAGCGTTCAAACCAGGAATTACAGTTACAGTCTGTTTTTTCGGGATTTTCAGTGCTTGATTCACTCGAATCATGTTCGGGTTATCTAACTGATTTATCCGCAGCAGTTCTCCTCTGGAAACGCCGTGAATGCGAGCGATCGCATCCACCGTATCTCCCGCCTTGACCTGGTAAACATCTGCCGTTACCCCATTAGGTTCGACGACGGCAATCGGTGCGGGTGCCACTGTCTGGATTGGCAGTGCTTGGTTGGTCGCGGTCGGTACTGGGATTGGTACGCTTTCATTCACCCCTATCGCCTGCGGGGATGCTTCTAGCGATTCCCGTGCCTGTGCCGATGGGAGGTGGTTAATCACCCGATTGGAGGCGTTTTCTCCTGGCATCTGCACCGCGATATTGCGTGGCACGGACGGTAGTTGGTTGATTACCTGATTGGGGGCGTTTTCCCCTGGCATCTGCACCGCGATATTGCGTGGTACGGACGGTACTTGGTTGATTACCTGATTGGGGGCGTTTTCCCCTGGCATCTGCACTGCGACCGGAATTTGCACTCTAGGAGCAGCTATTTCTACCTCAGCCGCTTCAGAGTTATCAATTTGGGCTGGTTCAGTGACTTCTAATTGACCAGCAGATGCTTTTGTCGTCTCCTCAGACCGCAACTCCGCCAGACTATTCTGCAAGCGGCTCCGCTGCTCCTTTAAGCGGCTCATGGCAGCGTCTTGTCTTGCTTTTAATAGCTCATTTACGTTGCCGGGAATCGTGACTGATTGACCCACCGGCAGTCCATCCGATGTTGTCGCTCCAGATGATTGCTGCACCTGTATCGGGCGAACACCATAAGACTCTGATAGCTTTTCGACGGTATCGCCCGGCTTCACTTCGTGAACAATACCGTTCGCTGAAGGAATTTTCACCACTTGTCCAGCTGGAAGAGCTGAGCTGGATTTAATGTTGTTGGAAGTGGCGATCGCGGCAGGTTCTACCCCATAGTTCTTCGACGATTGCCAAATTGTCTGTGCCTGCTGCACCTTGTGTTCGATAACGCGCGGTGCTGGTTTCGATTCTGCTTTAGCGTCCAGCTCCACCTTCGGGGAAACGGCCTCAGATGTGAATTCCGGCTCTACTACCTTTGGGGAAGCAGCGACAGATTTGGATTCCGGCTTTATTGCTGCGACTGAAGCAGTTGTTTCTGGCTCCACTTTTGAGGCAGGAGCGGCAACAGCAATATCTGTTGCAGCAGGAGCGTTGGTAACAGTCGGCTCAGTGGCGACCGGATCGGCTGCCTTTGCTTCATCGCCTTGTTGCGGCAGCAATAGGCTGGAGGTGCCCATTGAGATTGCCAATCCAATCATGGCGGCAGAGGTGCGAGCCCGACGGTTAACCTCTGGAGAAATTGGCTTCAATAAACCTGACTCTCCCCCGGAAAGCTTTCCTGCGGACAGATTCGCTTTCGCATCTTTGTCTGCTGCACAGGAAGGAACTGATTTAATCTTGTGCGTGAATGGGCGTTTCAAACACGACCTCCTACTTATGACGAGCGCTTAACTGTCCCTGAATGATTGTTTTTTACCAGTCAATGGGACAAATCACATCAAAAAGTGATTAGGATCACTGCCGGTAATCATACCTAGGCAAGATTACCCTGCTTTTTTGATTTAGACAAGTTTACATGACTGGGAAAATTTAATCATGCACGACCTACATTTGACCCACCCTGCTGAAGACTTCATCATTGCGTTAATCAGGAGCCTTTTGTCAAGAGCTGGCAAGTCAATGGTGTATTCCTTTCTAAGGCGTGCATATTGGAACATACTTGCTTGACTTGCTTTACTCCGGAAGACTGAGAAAACAACTTTTTCGTTGTTGGCATCCTGCTGTTGATCCATTACAACATGAGACTTTAAGCTGATTTTGCCTTGAATAACAACCGTAGAATCATGGAGAAAACTCTGACAAATGGCATAGAGCATACCGACGCATATTTACTAAAAATCTTCCTAAAGATTGATTCGAGGTTGTTTTAGAGGCTCAGCACTGAAAGATTTTGGATAAAAAAATCTATCAATCAATTTCCCGTTGTTACTCTGTTGTTCATAGAAATTTCTTATCTAAGCCGCGCTCATTCGGTATTCTAGATAGCTGAAGGACGTAAAAGAAACTCTCTCAAGAAAGGGAAAAGAGTCATTCGTCACCGAGTGTTGAGCAAGAAGTCATAGGGAAAGCTCAGCCAGAAATGGTCACAAACAGTTGCCGGTTAACACGTTTGAGATTCCTAGAGAAAAGGTCAAACCAAATTTCTAACCTTTAACTCAATCTGCGAACACCTGACTAAAGATTGATAACACGCAATGAGCAAAGGACTTGTTTGCCTCCTTCAGGAGGACAAAATCCCCAGTTGGCGACGCGCTTCAAACAAACCGACTGCGGCACTAACAGAAAGGTTCAGGCTCCGAACGTGCGGCTGTGACATTGGAATATAGACAGTATTGGCACAAAGGGCGAGAACTTCTGGAGGTAATCCAGTTGTTTCGCTACCAAATAATAGCCAGTCATCTGCCCGAAACTCGAACTTCAAGTAGTTATCCCTTCCCGAAACGCTGAAGCCAATCCATCGTCCCCCTCGCTGCTGATGGAATGCCTGAAAATCCTCTAAACCAATGTGGTGGTGCAGATTGACGTAGGGCCAGTAATCCAGACCGGCACGTTTCAGATAGCGATCGCTAATGTCAAAACCCAACGGCCCGACTAAATGCAATTCCGTCCCAGTGGCAGCACAGGTACGGGCAATATTGCCGGTGTTGGGCGGAATTTGCGGCTTGTAGAGAACAACAAACGGCATGAGACTTACTAATTACTCTGGCTCTAACACTAAAATCCACGCTGGAAACTCAAATTATACCCAAAGAGACATGAACCTATACATATTTGTTATATGACTCACCCAGATCAAATTGATTAAATATTCTAATTCCCGAATGATTCTTTTTAGCCAATAAATTAAGCCATAAAAAGGCAAAAAAAGAAATCAGGGGCTAGGAAGGATCGAAGATAAAGAATGAAGGCTTTAGGATAATTCTCTGGCTTCAAGCTTCATTCTCGATCCTTCAAGTGCTTCAGGCAACTAGGCTCTCGCACAATTTGTCTTCCAGTTCGCGCTCTTGGTCTGCCACCGCTTGAATGGCGTCAATCATCACGCTGGAAGTGTCAAAACCTTGGTTTTGGAGATTTAACCATCGCTGAGCCGAATTTCCTTCCCGGAGAATCTTTTTCAGGGGTGACAAGAAACAGCGAAAGCCCATCTGTTTAGACAGATCCCAAACTTCGCCGGTTATTTCTTCAATCCAATCTCGCGCCAGAATCGGTCTGCCGTCTTGCCAATGTCTCAGAGTTGCATCCAAACTTTGACGGGCGGCGGCGTCTTCGTTGGCGTCAGTCAGGGTAATTAAGTCTTGTGAAGACAATTGACTCATTTCCAGGGGATCGAGGCTAGGGTCATCAATCAACTGCAAAAGTCGGGCTTCTAGCAAGGCTGTAACCGCCAACAAGGCAACCGGATCGATGATTAGGTCGCAAATTCTCAGTTCTAGGCGATTAAGGTCGTAGGGGCGCTGGTTGCCATTTGGTCGCACGGATGACCAGAGGTGGCGGACATTTTGCATTGTCCCGGCGGTTAATTGGGCTTCCGTCCACTGGATAAAGTGGGCGTGGCTTTCAAATAAGGGGACGCGGGCTGGGGTTTTTGGAAACAGTCCCCAGCGAGTCGAGTGATAGCCAGTGGCTTTCCCATCCAAAAACGGGGAAGAAGCACTGAGAGCGAGGTATAAGGGTGCTTCTAGGCGGACAAGGCGAATCGCCCGCATCAGGGTTTCGGGATCGCTGATGCCAATGTTGATGTGGACGCTGGCGGTGACAACTTTGGTGCCGTAAGTGTTCTCAATGTAGTCGTGGTAAGGATTGCTAGGGTCAGATCGCCAGAAGCGATCGCTGCCGCCTAAAGACAGCGTACTCCCCGGAATCAGGGTGTAATTTCCCAGGCGTTTTAGATACTCTCGGAGTTGCCGTCTAGGGCGTAGCAAGGCACACAATAATCGGTCGTAACAATAAAAGGGTTCTGTGATATATTCCACGTTGCGGCTATCCGGCTCCCGCATGAACCCGTCTAGGTCTGCCACAATCCGATCGGATAAACCCACAATGTCACCATTGGGGGTGCCGGTATACATTTCAATTTCAAAGCCTTTTGATAGCAAGGGGTTTTTCCTCAGATGAGTGAGTACGAAGTACGGACACGGGATACCGCTACCGTTAAAAAGTGTATCGAGGAAGACGAAATGGCTCCTCTGCCCTTAGTCTGGCATCAAAGTTGGTACTGATGATAGACAGTGGTGGCGGCTCGATGTAGCAAGGAGTGCCGATAAACGAGGGAGTCAAGATCGTCAGCATAACCCCCGCCAATCACACAGGCGACTGGGTAGCCGAGTGCCACACAGGTACTCAAAACTTGCATTTCCCGACGGAAGATTCCGGTGTCTGTGAGGGCGAGTTTGCCCAAGCGATCGCCAGCATGAGGATCGACCCCAGCATCGTATAAAACGAGATCCGGCTTGACTTGTGACAGCAAATCTGGGAGATATTTTGCCAAGGTTTGCAGATAGGCGTCATCTTCCATCCCAATCGGTAGAGGAACATCTAAGTCACTTTGTTGTTTGGTACCGGGAAAGTTAACTTCGCAGTGCATCGAGAAGGTAAAGACGCTGCTATCTTCTTGGAAAATAACCGCTGTACCGTCTCCTTGATGGACATCTAAATCCACGATCAGGATTTGGCGCGCCAGTCCCAGATGTTGAAGCACGCGGGCAGCAATGGCTAAATCGTTGAAAATACAGAAACCAGAACCATAACCGGGAAAGGCGTGATGAGTACCCCCCGCAGTATTGCAAGCTAAACCGTGACTGAGTGCCAGTTTAGCGGTGAGAATCGTACCGCCTACTGCCACGCAGGTACGATTTGCTAATGCGGGACTCCAGGGCAATCCGATTCTTCGCTGGGCTTTGGCGTCGAGGGTGCCTTCACAGTATGCTCGGACATATTCTGGGGTGTGAACGAGTTCTATCCACGCTAGTGGAGGAGGTTCGGGCGGATGAATTTGCTCTGGATGCGCTACGCGATCGCTTAAGAGCATTTCGTAGAGTTTGCTGAATTTGGGCATGGGGAAGCGATGCCCTTCTGGGAGAGGTACGACATAATCCGGGTGGTAAATAATTGGCAAGTCCATATTTAAAATTTTGAACTGCCAAGCGGCAAAGGAAGAGAGGATTTCCGAGGCAATTTTCCTCAGACGCTACGCGATCGCAAAATTTTCCAGGCAAACCCACTAACCAGGCAACCTAAACCAATACTGAACAAGATGACAATAACCAGATTCGCCAAGGGGATGACTGCGGATAGTTGGTTGTCGATTTGGTTAGGGTAAGGCTGGGTAAAATCTTTTACCAGCGCCGAGGAAGCAGAGGCGGCGACTGAGGCGGTTCCCACTCCCAGACTGGCAGCGGCGATAATATTTTCCAGATTGCGATCGCGCTTAGCTTGTTCAATCTCGACGATGCCTCGAATCGTGTTAATCACATCTTCTAGCACTCTCAATGCAGGGCTAAAGCTGGCACGATCTTGTTGGATTTGAATTTCGTATTGCTTGACTATTTGGTTAAATTGTGCCAGAAAATCCAGCTCGGTTTCTCCATATTTGCTAGCTTCTTGAAGCAGGTAATTTAAATGTTCTTGGTATTTTTTCTGATAGGTTTCAATCGCGTGCAATTGAATTTCTAGATGATTTAAGTCTGAAGCATACTGGGACAATATTTTTATATTGACTTCTAAAATTCTCTGCAATTCTTTTAACGGTAGCTGCTTGAGCATTTCACCCGCTTGAAAAATATAGCCGAAATTCTCTTGCAATTGCTGTCTGAGTTTCTGAGCTTCACAATAAGACCAAATAATTTTATTGCGGTAGTAAAACAACTGCATCCAGACCTCAGAATATTTAGCAGCTTCAGTTTCGGCGGCTACATCGGGATAAAAGATAACCAAAACATGGTGATTCTCTTCCATGTCCCAACGCTGGGGAGATAGCCACACTTCAAAAACGGTTGCCCCTAAAAATTTTCCTTTGCTTGGCTTTTGCTGTTTCCATCTCCCAAACTTCAAAGTTTCGTAAGCTTCTTGGGCGAGACATTCTAAAGGGGTTTCACAGTTTCGAGGCAAAATCCCAGACACGATCCAGGTTTTTCCAAGATTGCCTTGTTTATCAGCAGCAAGATGTTTGAGGGTAGGAAAGCATTTAAAAGATTGCAGATAGTCTCGATCGTTAATATGGCAATTAAACAAAAGCCCATAACTATCGCTAAATCGCACGGGATAATAAAAGCCTTTGACTGGATATCCTTCAGTGCGAGCTTGAAAAGTATAATAAGCTTCAGTTTCCCCCGCTAGGCGCAATAATTCTAAATATTCTGGATCGTTATAATTTGAATCGTCAGCAGCGACAAGAATTCTTTGCAATTCTAACGGGAAGTTATCCCAAAACGTGAGCTGGTTTTGGTTGATTTGCTCTGCATCGTCTCCCAAGCCGTTTCTCAGGTGGTAAACAAATAGATCCAGGTTAGGAAGAAATAACAGGTTCATCGGAAGAGTAAACATATTGCTACCATACCTGGCGATTTAAATCACAGCTATGCCAACCCTACTTTAGAAGCAAGGAAGTAGAAGTTGCGAGAACTTTTAAACAAAGCCCGCTGGCGCGGACTGAGAACCAATATAGAGTGTATGACGAAACCTGCTCAAGGTAGATTTAGAAGCGATCGCAAAATTTTGCATAGCATCTCTTACCCGCGCAGGATTCAGCCAGTTTTAGACTTGAAGATAAGGCAAGCGAGCGATCGCTGTAGATACGCCGTATACAACACCTCGACATCTTTGTGTCACAGCAACTCCCGGCAAGGGAGGAAGTTTAAACTGGATGGAGAGAAGAGAAATCAGCAAGCGATGGGGAGGGAAGAGAGAAAATGCAACACAAAATCGTCTGGGAACAGGGCAGCAATAATCCTGACAATACCAACAACTTCGCAACCATCCGCGAATGGTGGGCAAGTCTCATCGACAATAAAATCACGTGGCGACAGCGAATCATTCCCCAGACGGGCGATGCTACCGAACTCGATTGGGAACCCCAACGCTTTGACGAAGTATTTGAGATTCAAATCCCTGAGATTCGCGGTATCACTCTCTACTGGCGCAAAATCAACGAAGATCGAGAACGCAGCACTACGCCTACCAAACTCGAACTCGATACCCTTCGCCAGCAACTTTATATCTATCCCCAATCTCAAAAAGAACTGGTCATTCGGGTAGGGATACCAGAAACCATCTATCAAAAGATTGAATTTAAATCTCCCCAATTGCAATTTGCTGCTAAGGAAGGTGAAAACCACATCCTGACTCTGCGAGATACTCAGCAACAGTTGGAAGTGAAAGCCATTCTCAGCCCAGAAAATTTGAGACAGTTGATCGATCAGTTGAAGCAACAATTGTCGTAACTACGCTGTATCTTTTTTCTATAGGTCGCGCCAGCATATGAGATAAATCGTGTCTCTACAATTGTCTCGCTGCTATGTGTAGCCGCGATAGGGGCAACTCTGGAGGTTGCCCCTATCGTCAGTCTCATAACATATACAAATAGATTTGAGATAAAACTATCAACATGAAGCAATGGATTGTCCCGATTGCCTTTATTCTTAGCGGATTTCTCGTGGGGATAATTTTTGATAAATTTTTTCTTCCCAGACTCAAAAGAATAGCTGTTAAAACTCGGTTGCCAGGGAATGAAATCGTTTTTCATTCCCTGCGTGGCATCCCCAAAGTTTGGTTTATTGTTGCTGGCTTTTACGGAGCCATTTTTACCCTTCAACTAAATCAGGTTATTCCTGACCGGATTTCTGGCATTTTTCAGAATATTCTGACTGTTATTTTCCTCTATTCTGTCACCTTAGTTTTAGCCAGACTGACGGCGAGTTTTGTTACGATATTTGGTCAAAGAACACCTGGAGTTTCAGCTTCATTACTATCTAACCTAGCCAAAATTGTCGTTCTGGTTTTGGGAATCTTGATGATCTTGCAAACGCTAGGGATTTCCATTACACCTATTTTGGCAACCTTGGGAATTGGCGGTTTGGCAGTTGCTTTGGCATTTCAGGATACCCTATCTAACTTATTTTCAGGATTATATTTGATTATTTCTGGACAAGTCAGAACTGGCGACTATGTAAAACTAGAGACGGGACAAGAAGGTTACGTTACCGATATCACTTGGCGGAATACGGTGATTAGAGAACTGCCAAATAATCTAGTCGTTGTGCCTAATACAAAACTGGCTTCTGCCATTTTTACGAATTACCATTTACCAGTGAAAGAAATAACTTTACCAATTCAAGTAGGTGTTAGTTACGATAGCGACTTGGAACACGTTGAAGAAATAACGGTTGAAGTTGCTAAGGAAGTAATGCAAGAATTAGCAGCCGATATTTCTGATTTTGAGCCTTTTATCTTATATCAAAACTTTGGAGAATTTAGTATTAATTTTACAGTGTTTCTTAGAGTTAATGAATTTCTAAACCAACGAATTGCCAAGCATAAATTTATCAAAAAATTACACCGACGCTATCAACAAGAAGAAATTACTATCCCTTTTCCAAGTAGAGAAGTTTATGTAAACCAGAAGGGAAATAATATTGCTAATGAGTAACATAAACGCTGAACGAATAGAAGCCGCAGCTATCCAATTTGGATAGCTGCGGCTTTCTTTAGTCATCAGACTAACGATTACCGACGATTACCGACCCTGACGACCCGGACTGCCAGGCGCTGCGCCTGCTCCTTCGTCGTTACTGGGCTGGTTCCGATTGGAATTGCCCGGATCGCAACCTTCTGACCCATTACCGACCCCTTGGTTGCAATTCTGACGCTGATTCGTGCGTTCGTTCCCCTCTACCTCACGGTTATCGCCAGGGACGTTTTCTGGCTTGGGAGTATCAACTTCGCGCACTGTGGGGGGTTTCGCACCTTCTCCTGCCACGTATGGCGAGGCGATGTTCTGAGCCTTCCCAGTGCTGACTAAGGCTTGGTAGAGGAAAGCACACACCTCTGCACGGGTGGCGACTTGATTGGGTTTGAGTGACTGGACATTGGGATAGTTCACCACCAGACCCCGTTCTGTCGCTGCTGCAACCAAACTGCGGACGTCGCTAGGGATGCTAGCGGCATCGCTGTAAACTTGCAGTAGCGTCTGGGTGGTGGTACTGGCAGAAGAGTAGTTCATTCCCTTTGCCAATGCCACTAAGATATCCAGACGAGAAAGCTTTTGGGTGGGGTTGAATGCATTGCTGGAAACAGCGCCTAAAAAGCCCATTTCATAGGCTTCTTGGATAGCACTGTACGCCCAGTAATCCGAGGAGACATCCCGGAAGGCGATCGCATTCCGCACTTTATTCATCTCAAACGCTTTCCGCAGCATCGCCGCAAACTGGGCGCGAGTCACCGGCTGATCCGGTCGGAAGCGACCATCGGGGAAGCCTTCGATAATTTCTAACTCCGCCAGTTGGGCGATAAAATCTTTTGCCCAGTATCCCTGCGGAACATCGGGAAAACTCGTCTGGATGTTTCGAGTGACTCCCACGTTTGCATATCTTGCCAGCAGCTGGCTGACTTCGTAGGTCGCGTTCTCGGCTTCTACCCCAATCACCTGCACCAACTGACCGGGAGCTGATGTCAATAAGGCAGCCATTCCTGAACTGTAAACGCTCATCGTCTCACCCGCCAGCATTGATTCACCGCTGGTAAATGAGCTGGAATAAACGCTAGTCGCCGCCGAAGTCGAAATCTCGCTCGATTGGAACTGGCTGACGTTAATTTGCTCGACGCTGCTCAGGAATGTTACCCGTTCCTGAGAGTCGATTTGGGTGTAGTAGTTGTAGGCGGTGGTACCGCTGTCGATGTTGCCATCCATGTCGGCATCAATGCCGTACACAGTCCGCACTACGCGGGTTTCAGACGGATTTTCTGACAAAATTAGGTTAACGGCGGCGTTTTCAGACAAGCATTCAAACTCGCTGTACCCAATCAAGCGATTTTGGTCGTATAGACGCACGACCACGCGATCGCCCGGATTCACACCTTTGACAAACTTCGCTTTTTGCTTGATTTTGTATCTGAAGTCGCCAAGATACTGCTCTTGGGAATAGCTGTTGCCTTGTTTCGACTTCACCGATACGCGAGTAATCACCTCTGTGAGGCTGCCTGCGGGTTGCAGAACGGCAAGACTAAAGTTCCCTGCGGATTCGGTCATTGCCACCGTAGACCGCTGTTCTGTGCGGACGGTACTCCTTTGCTCGGTGGTTTCCGTGCGACGGGTTGTTGTCTGTTGCCCAGTGGTGGTACTTTCCGACCGGAGTCGAGCCGTCAGCGTCTGGGTCGCTGCTTCATCCCACTTCACGAGCGTTCCAGATTCGTTGGTGCGATAAACCCAAAATCCCTGTTCTTTGGCGCTACCGACTAGTACCAGCCAGCCGGGAACCAGTGCCTCGGTGCAGGCAACACCTGCTTCTGCTAACTCCAAGCAACCATTTGACCAAGTTTGCTTCGCCACCTGAAGGATGGTTAAGTCAGAACTTTGCATTCCTGTCCGTTGGGCAGCATCCTTTAAAACACCTTCAGCAACCGCTGTTGGCAGCTGGGCGGTATCGTCTTCTGCTTGGCTGAGCAGATTTCGACCCGATAAGGGCAGATTGCCCGTTGTTTGTCCAACTTGCGCGATCGCAGGGGCAACCGTTGTCATACTTAAACCGGCAGCAGCAAAAACCAGGCTGCCTAAAAATACCAAGGAACTTCGCTTCATTAATCTCTTCTCACACCTAAACAAAACGGGTAGCGTGACTTTTCAAGTCGGTTAGATGTTCCCTGGTTTATCTCTTTTTAATGATAGAGACTATTACGATAGAAAAATAGTTAAGGAATCTTAATAATTATCGTGACGACTCAGCAGCTAAAAACAGGAAGCACTTTTGAAAAACTCAACTGGACTTGGCGCGGCTACCGGATTCAGTACACAGTCATGGGCACAGGTCGCCCTCTAGTGCTGATTCACGGCTTTGGCGCTTCCATTGGACACTGGCGCAAGAATATGCCAGTCCTCGCCGCTGAGGGCTACCGAGTATTTGCCCTAGATTTACTCGGCTTCGGCGGTTCGGACAAGCCAGCCCTCGATTACAATCTCCAGTTGTGGGAAGAATTGCTCAAGGATTTCTGGAAAACTCATATTCAGGAACCGACCGTCTTTGTCGGCAACTCGATTGGGGCATTACTCAGCTTGATGGTAGTGGTGAATTCTCCAGAAATTTCCGCTGGTGGCGTGCTGATTAACTGCGCCGGGGGCTTAAATCATCGCCCCGATGAGCTGAATTTCCCCCTGCGGCTGGTGATGGGAGCCTTCACGAAGCTGGTCAGTTCCAAAGTCGCTGGCCCGTTCCTATTTAACCGCATCCGCCACAAAGCTCGTCTCCGTCGCACGCTCAGACAGGTCTACGTGAACCCTGAAGCTATCACGGATGAACTGGTGGATATGCTTTACGATCCTTCTTGTGACACGGGCGCTCAGCAGGTTTTTGCCTCAATTCTCACGGCACCCCCTGGCCCTAGCCCAGCTGAGTTGTTGCCAAAAATACAACACCCGCTGCTGGTACTTTGGGGAGAAGATGACCCCTGGACGCCGATTAAGGGTGCGACGATTTATAAAGAGCTAAGTGAGAATGGGCAACCCGTGAAGGTTGTCGGCATTCCCAAAACGGGTCACTGTCCCCATGATGAACGTCCGGACGTGGTGAATCCTTTGATATTGGATTGGTTGGCGCAGCTGAGCAGTCAATAAAACTTAGTCAGTAAAAGTTTCGGTGCAACTGTCGTTGCACCGACTTGTGCATTTGAGGTTCTGAATTTGAGGTGCTGAATTTGAGGGAACGCGATCGCACTCGCTTCGAGATCGCGTCCCCTCGCGCCTGATTCACCTAACGTTACATCCAACCTCTTCGCTCCTTCCTTGCCTTCCTGAAAACAAAGGAAATTAGGATTACTCTATTCACTGCCGATCCCGTTCGTGGAAATCAATCTCGGAGCGGACAGACTCGTGGGGCGCGAGCGGTTTAAATGGATAAAGCACGGCTTGCTGTGATGAGGAGCATCCAACTCATCACGACTATAGTTAGGAAGATGCGGTAGGAACCATAAATGCTATATCGCAAAGAACCAGAGGGGCTGATAGCGATCGCGCAGCTTGCCCATGCATGGGTATCGGGTCAATTGGCACAAGCTTGGGGAAATGAGTATTTTGGGAAGCTGGAACCTAGAAAAGAGGTTTGCTTAGGTGCCCAGCAACATGATATTGGCTGGCTGTCCTGGGAAAAGACGCCTACCTTCAACCCAAAAACTGGTTTGCCGCACAGTTTTACGGAATTACCGAGAAAAATCCATATAGATATTTGGTCAAAAGCCGGAGAATTAGCGATCGCCCAAGGAAGATATCCAGCGCTGCTAGCTTCGCTGCACGGTACGCGCCTCTACGAGCATTACGACTCTAGTAATGACTCCCCAGAAGATATCCAGCTTGTGCAGGACTTCCTAGGGCACGAACAGGCTTTCCAGAAGGAATTAATTGACTCCCTCCGCAACGATCCGGATTACGCACCCTACAGCACACCAGAAGCGATCGCCCGAAATCGGCAGTTAGTGGGAATCTGGGATTGCTTATCCCTAATCCTGTGCATGAAGTTAAGTAAAGAACGTTCAGTAGAGAAGGTTCCCACCGCTGAGGGTGAAATTACCCTGAAGCTGACGCCACTAGCAGGCGATCCAACCCAGGTAGCGGTAAGTCCTTGGCCTTTTTCAGAGAACGCGGTGACGCTGGTTTGCGAAGGACGCTATCTATCGGAAACCTTCCCAGACGAGGAGACGATGCGGAACGCGATCGCGAAAGCACCTTGGGTGACGATTAAAACTCACCTGCATCCCGTGTAAGCACCGACTGGATTAACGCGATGTGCGACTAAAACTAGCTAGCCAGAAGTTGCTCAAACGGCAAGGGGTCAAGGCTATGACGGTTGAGCCAACGACAAACAGTGTGAGCTAAGAGTTTACGATTGAGCCGACTGGTTAAGTGCCACAAGTCGCGTGCCCAGACTTTTTCAATCGAGAAGCGCTCAACCAGTTGCCCAATCACGGTTTCAACCAGTCGTCGGGTACGCATGAGTAATTTGACGAACGCTGGGCTTCGAGGGTCGTGCATGTTGGATCGCAACGCCGTTTCCAGGCGAATGCCATTGGCTTGAAGCTCCTGCTCAAGGGCAGCGCAAAGATACCCTTTGTCGCCAATGAGTAAGCCACCAATGGCAGGCACCAAACCAGCGAGTGTTTCTCGTTCGCTGCCATTGGCTGGGGTCAGGCTAAATCCAGTAATTACTCCGGTTGCACTGATGAGTAAATGACCATGAAAGCCATAGTAAGTCTGCTGTTTTGCCGCACAGTAGCCGTAAGCCGCTTCTCCCTTAAAGCTTCGACACCGGGGGGCACGAGCAAAGCCGCACAGCGCAATCGGGATACCATCGACTTAAATGCACCGAGTCATCAAATGCTCCCAACCGCCTTGCCAAGTGTTGCTGAACTCGCTCCTTGTATTGCCACAGATTCGCGGACTGCCGCACGAACGCACAACGACTACCCAACTGGGGAAACAGCCCTAACCAATGCTGACGGAAGTATTGCCAGATCCCCTGGTCATCATCAATCCCCTGATACTCTGCCACGATTTCCATCGCCATGACCTCGCTATTGGCTAGGGCTGGCGCGAACCCTCTTGCCCGAATCGCTTGTCCGCCTGTGAGCTCTTTGAGCAAGTCGTCCACACAGCAAAAAACCGCAATGATAAACTCTTCGATAGAAAACATTCGTCCCACTCCAGCTAGTTGAGTTGTACTTCTAGCATTGTCGGGTGGGACTTTCCTATTCAAAACTTAATTGCACATCGCGTGGATTATGTAATTAATCGTTATTCATCAAAGCAACATATTGTGCTTACCCATAAAGAAGTCAGTAGGGGCAAATGCTTTGCCTATGCTGACTCTATATTTTGCTTTTTTTACCCAATATTCCTACTAGACTGGCTTTCAAGGAAGATGAAGATTGCCCGCTCTCTTATCCAAGGACAGGTAATTTTATTGTCGTTTTTCAGGAGAATGTTCGGGGTTCATTGCAACGAGCGTTTAGGCAATAAACCCCAAAAAATCAACTCATTTCAATTGCCCTTTTCCAAAAAGCATAAGTATCAGCTCCAATTTTTTGACTTTCTTCTGAGTAGATATTATCTAAACACTTAAAAAAAGCTTGAGCATAATTTTCTAATCCCAGAGTTGTCAAACATTTTAAAATTCTGGTGATTCGGAGGTAATTATGATTCAGAGGCTCAATCCAAGCCCGTTTTCTATCTTGATATTGATCGGATTTCGTGATTACAATATTGTTTACGTTTCCTTCATTGCATTTAAATCCATAAAACCTGAGCATTATTTTAAATGACTTTTGCAGACGTGTTTTAAGTAGAGGATCTGTCCGAAAAGCTTGAGCAATTTCATCATTTAGAATCAGTGCATTAGGGTTGTAGCCACTTTTATCTTTCAGGGGGAAAAGCCACTGAACATAGTCATGAATCCGTTCAAGCTTTTCGTAATTCCATGACCAAATCTCGTCGATCATCCGTCCTTCTGAATCAGGCTGTTGACTAAGATAGAAAGCCACAAGAGCCGGGGATGCTTTAGCAACCAATTCTTTGTCAGATGATTTTGCCATAAGTGTTCCTCTGCAATTAATCAAATGTTAACAATCTGGGAAATCAGCTAGATTCACGCTCATTCTAAAGCTGGCAGGGCGATAGAAAA
Organism: Trichocoleus sp. AS-A1; assembly: GCF_039962015.1. NCBI lineage: Bacteria > Bacillati > Cyanobacteriota > Cyanophyceae > Leptolyngbyales > Trichocoleusaceae > Trichocoleus > Trichocoleus sp. AS-A1. The sequence continues at coordinate 92,182 of NZ_JAMPKG010000024.1, forward strand.
GTCTATGAGTACTTTTGTTGCAAACGACCCTTTAGATCCGAGGAGATAACTAGAGTATTTAGCATTCCTCGTTATGGAACTATCTCGCTTTCCTCACAAAAGCTACAGTGCCTAGTAGCGCTAACAACAGTTATTAACTGTTGCCTTCATTACAATAACCGTTGATAATTTCAACAATGCCAATGTAGCTGCTAGCGTTAGGCGATCGCATGAACTGACATCCGTGTCTGACTACTCAAACCGAGGTGCAAGCGATGAGTCAAGATACGCTCAATTTAATCCACGACAGGCAAAATCGCGGTTATACCAAGCTAGGTTGGCTGGATAGCGATCGCACCTTTTCCTTGGGGGGTTTGTTTGACCCAGAGCCAATGAGATTTTGCACTCTCAGGCTGATTCACGATGATAGAGTCTTACCCGGTTCTGGTTTCGGTACCCACAGTCATCATGACATGGAAATCCTCACCTACGCCCTAGAAGGTGCTATGGAGCATCAAGATAGCTTGGGGAATCGGACAGGTACTTATCCAGGAGACGCACAGATGATGAGTGCTGGCGCTGGCATCACCCACCGTGAATTTAATTTCTCTGAAACTAATTCCGCCCACTTTCTGCAAATTTGGATAATTCTCGATGCAGAAGAATTATCACCAAGGGATGAACAGCGTATTTTTCCGTTGAAGAAGCGCGTCTATCTTATTTTTCGATCGATAGGGATCGCTATTCTATAAGCATCAGTAGAGAAGGTTAACCTCCCTACTCGGATATTTAAATGATGAAAACGGCAAATCCCGATTCACTGCTCGTTAAAATCACCTTACTGGTCACGAGTACCTTAACGGTGATGTCAGGTGCGACGATTGCGCCTTCACTTCCCGCCATGCGGGCTTACTTTTCTGGCGTTGAAAATGTGGAATATTGGGTCAAACTTGTGTTGACCGTTCCGGCCTTGTTTATTGTCATTGGCGCTCCCATTTCCGGACTGATTGTAGATCGTTTGGGTCGCAAATCTTTACTGGTCGCTTCGACGAGCCTCTACGGTTTTGCCGGGAGTTCTGGCTTTTTGTTGAATTCCATCGGACACATCCTGATGGGTCGCGCTTTGCTGGGTCTGGCAGTAGCGGGGGTAATGACCAGCGTTACTACCCTGATTGCTGACTACTACATGGGTCAGGCACGCGCTAACTTCATGGGTTTGCAAGCAGCATTTATGGCTTTTGGCGGCGTCCTGTTTTTGTCAAGCGGTGGCTTTCTCGCTGATCTTAATTGGCGTCTACCTTTTTTGATTTATCTTTTCGCCTTCATCATCCTTCCCTTTATCGTCGTTTTGCTCTATGAGCCGAGGCGCACTAATGTTGGGATAGGAAATGTTGGGATAGGAACAGTGCAAGAAAGCGATCGCTTCGCCTCGGACTCCGTCCTACGCATCAATGCACCAGCCGTTCCCATCAAATTACTGACGCTGATTTACGGAGTGGCAGTATTTATGCAGGTCATTTTCTACCTGATTCCCGTGCAGTTGCCGTTTTATCTCCAAAACCTCACTAAGGCTAGCGCCACGCAAAGTGGACTAGCGATCGCCTTTGCGACGCTTTTCAGCGCCTTTGCATCAATGCTCTACGGACGCATCAAGGCACGTCTGCACTTCGTCAGCATTCTTACCCTAGCTTTCGCACTCATGGGTCTTGGTTATAGCATCATCGGCTTAGGGAAGAGCTACGAGCAGGTCTTAATCGGTCTGGCGGTGGCGGGTGTCGGGTTAGGCTTCCTGATGCCAAATCTAACCGTGTGGCTGTCTGCTGAGTCCCCAGAGGCACTACGCGGGCGTCTTTTGGGCGGACTTACTACCTTCTTTTTCTTGGGTCAGTTTTTGTCTCCGATTCTTAGCCAACCGGTGAGTCAGCAGGTGGGTCTTGGCAACACCTACAGACTCGCAGGTGCGCTACTACTGCTACTAGCACTAATTTTTCTGGGGATGAGGCGGCAAATCGTAGTCTTTACCGCCCATCCCGCGCAACCTTAAAACGGAATCCTGTAAGGGCGAAGTTTCCCCACCCATCCAAGGTTTCTCGCCAATCTAATTAATCTAAAAAAGGTAGAAAACTATGACAAAACCAATTCGCATTCTCCTCCAGACAACCATCCCGACAACAGAAGATGACTGGAGTATTTGGCGCTTCTCGTTGTTACGCGACTATCTCGCATCCCTGACAGATGACGCGGGGAATCCCCTGTTTGAAGTAACAGAACGCGATCGCGTGTCAGATGCAGACGGCAACGACCCAATTTTAAGCACCCTCGACCGCTCAGATTTTGACCAGTTATGGCTATTTGCCTTAGATACTGGCGAAGGTCTGACGGAAAAAGATTGTGCGGGAATCAATGCATTTCGCCAACGCGGTGGCGGTATCCTCACCACCCGCGATCATCAAGATATGGGTTGCTCCATGTACGGTCTAGGCGACATCGGCGCGATCCACTTTTTCAACACCAAAAATCCAGATCCCGACGAATCTCGCTGGTGCATTGACGACCCCTACACAACCTATATTTCCTGGCCTAACTATCATTCTGGGCGCAACGGCGACTATCAAAAAATAACCCCCACCGAACCCATTCACGAACTTCTACGCAATCCCAATTCACCTTCTGGATTGGTTGAATATTTTCCCACTCATCCCCACGAGGGCGCAATCGGAGTTCCCGCAGGCGCAAAGAATGCTCGGGTTATTGCAATGGGCAAAAGCTTAATTACAGGTCGTCCCTTTAATCTGGCTGTTGTTATCGAACGTGAAAAAGACACTGACGGAAACACCCTAGGGCGTGCAGTTGCTGCATCGAGTTTTCACCATTTTGTCGATTACAACTGGGACATCGAAAAAGGTTGTCCTAGCTTTGTGGATGAGGCTCCCGGCGATGGCATGAATCAAGAGCCACGTGCCCTAGAAGATATCAAGACTTATGTGCGTAATGTTGCTTTGTGGCTTGCGCCCTAATGGGTACAGGAAACTGTACCCATATTGCTAATTTTGCTTCTGTACGCTCATCTACCCATGACAAGAAGTTAACCAGATTCTGAGCAACTTCCCAAAGAATCTGCTGAGACTTTATTGATAAATCAGTCCTGAAATTTTTGCAGAACACTCAATAAAAGCAAAAAAGTCTAGAGTAGAAACAGAGGGAGCAGTGGAAGTATAGAAAATCCGATGCAGAAAGTCGCAATTGTCACGGGTGCCAATCGGGGGCTGGGTTTTGAAACTTGCCGACAACTCGCAAAGCGAGATATCCAAGTGATTCTGACCAGTCGTGACGAAGCACAGGGGAAAGCAGCCGTTGAGAAATTGCAAGCTGAAGGCTTAGAGGTAGTTTCTCATCCGCTTGATGTCACCAGTGCAGAGAGTATTGAGCATCTTGCTCAGTTCATTCGCAATCAATTTGGGCGATTAGATATTCTAGTGAATAATGCTGGAATTGCTAGAGATCCTTTAGGAGATCCAGCGGGTAGTATCTTCAACACCAAGGTTAGTACCATCTGCGAAACGATGGAGACGAATTTACACGGCCCATTACTGCTTTGCCAAGCATTAATTCCGCTGATGAAAGAGCATCACTATGGGCGTGTTGTGAACGTATCATCGGGAGCAGGACAGTTATCCGACATGAACACAGGATTTCCCGCTTATCGGATGTCCAAAACCGCATTAAATGCCCTCACACGGATTTTCGCAAATGAGTTGGAAGGCACCAATATTTTAGTGAATTCTGTGTGTCCTGGCTGGGTAAGAACCGATATGGGTGGCCCAAATGCTACCAGGTCTGTGGAGCAAGGGGTTGATACCATTGTGTGGCTGGCTACCCTTCCTGATGATGGCCCCACGAGTGGTTTTTTCCGCGATCGCCAACCCATTGATTGGTAAGCACAATCGCATCCCATTTCTATATCTATTTGCTTTAGGTTAGACAGACGCGAGCAAGTGCGTTCCTACAATTTTTGTAGTCCCACCTTTAAAAGGGATGAGTAGCTTATTTTTATCATCTCTCTAAAGTTAGGTTTTTTGAACTAATGGACTCAAGTACAGGAAGTTGAACAATGTCGGCAAATTGATCTGCAAATTGAGCCTTTTCTATCTCCCTTTTTCGAGCTTCCACTTTAAGGCATTTATTTTGCACAAGATTCTTTTTAAACAACCAATTAGGTTAGATTATGGCTCACTTAAATCAGCGTCACCCTGAAAATATTAGTGGCGATTTTTACGTTGATACGACTTGTATTGATTGCGATACTTGTCGTTGGATGACTCCAGAGGTGTTTTATCGCACCGACGAGCAGTCAGCAGTTTATCATCAGCCAGAGAATGAGGCTGAAAGATTAAGAGCAATGCAGGCTCTTTTGTCTTGTCCTACGGCTTCCATTGGGACTGTGGAGAAGCCAAAAGACGTTAAAGATGCTCAGCACAGTTTTCCGATTTTAGTCGCTGAAAATGTCTATCATTGCGGCTATCATGCAGAAAATTCCTATGGCGCTGCTAGCTATTTAATTGTGCGACCGGAAGGCAATGTTTTAGTGGATTCTCCCCGCTTTACGCCTCCTCTGGTCAAGCGGCTAGAGGAAATGGGAGAGATTCGCTATATGTATCTGACGCACCGAGATGATGTAGCGGATCATCAAAAGTATGCCGAGCATTTTGGGTGTCAGCGAATTCTCCACACCGACGAAATCTCTTCGGGTACTCGCAATGTAGAAATTCAGCTAACTGGCTTAGATCCAGTACAGTTGGAGCCAGATTTGTTAATTATCCCAGTTCCCGGTCATACAAAAGGTCACACGGTTTTACTGTACAAAAATAAATTTCTGTTCACGGGAGATCATCTGGCTTGGTCGCCAAGTCTAAATCACCTGTATGCCTTCCCCGATGTCTGTTGGTATTCCTGGCCTGAATTGCTTAAATCAATGCGGAAGTTGGCTAATTACTCGTTTGAGTGGGTGTTACCCGGTCACGGACGCCGATACCATGCTGACAATGAGACGATGCGCCAGCAGATGCAGCAGTGTATTGCCTGGATGGAAGCGCGTTAAGGTCTTTTTGATTTTCTCAACGCCTCTTGAACAAGGGGGTTAGAAGCACACCGCGTCAGAAGGATAGCGCCTCAATGCGTAACTTGTGACGCCAAAAACTGATATGGCAACGGCATTCCTAAGTGGAGTGCCGTTTTTTTTAGTTGATTTCCTGAAGTTAGCAATTTCGGCTGTCAAAGGTAACGGCTATGTATCCAGAATGACTAGAATCTCATGAGCGACTTCAGCCTGGTAGTTGTCGGACTGTTAACTGCTGGGAAAAACTCAACTTTGCCACCCTCAGCCGTAATGCCTCAGCCATCCGAGCGATCGCTCGATGCAACTGAGCCTCAACCCGTTTTAAAGCCTTCCGTCACGGTTGAAGTCACGCAGCCAGAATTCTCAACCTCCAATCGCCTGACTTCTCAAACCAGTCCCGTTTTGATCCCCCCAACCCCCCTTAAAAAGGGGGGAAATCCAGTCAAAGTCCCCCTTTTTAAGGGGGATTTAGGGGGATCGATCAACGTTTTGCCACTTAACCAAAAATCGTACACGATAGCCGCAAGCGGGGGGAATGAGGGGGGTAAGGGAAGGGGGAATAATATTACTCCCCTCGCCTTGCAGGAGAGGAGTCGGGAGAGAGGTTTGTTAGCCCAAATGAGTTCTCCGAATGCCTCCCAAGAGATACCCGCAGCAACTCAGCCGAACGATGCTGGCTTAGAAAATATCGCTGACGGCGATGAATCAGCCGATCCGATGAGTCAATTAACATCAGTCGATCAACTGACAGATGTTACTCCGGAAGATTGGAGTTACCAAGCCCTAAAAAACCTAACAGAACGGTATGGAGTCATCTCCGGCTACCCGGATGGCAGCTTTCGCGGCAACCGTTCTCTTAGCCGCTACGAATTTGCCGCCGCCCTCAATGCTGCCCTGGAAAAAATTTTCACGCAACCCCAAGGCATTCCTCAAGATGATTTAGCAACCCTGCAACGGCTTCAACAAGACTATGCCACGGAACTAGCGGAAGTGAAAGGTCGAGTCGATAACTTAGAAAGTCGGACAGCACAGCTCGAAAATCACCAATTTTCTACCAATACTCGACTATTTGGGCAAGCAATTGTTGGCTTGCAGGGAAGCAATCAAGTAGATGTGGATTTGTTCCCCAGAGATGGGGTGCCGGAACGTTCTGGTCAGGCTCAGTTGACTCTAGCAAGTAACGTTCAACTGTCTCTGGCAACCTCGTTTACAGGACAGGATTTACTGCTGACGGGGCTTCAGGGTGGAAATCTCGCCTCTTCTGCACCCTTTGTCTTTACCAATATGGGTCGATTATCGACTGAGTTAGAAACTAACAACGACCTGGTTTTGAGCGACCTTTCCTATCGGTTTCCAGTCACGGATAACTTCGGCGTTATTGTTGGTCCGGCTGGTGTTAACCCTGCCAATACATTTCGCGGTATCAATCCTTTAGAAGGTTCGGGAGATGGTTCGATTTCCTTATTAGGTCAGCGCAACCCCATTCTGTCAATTGGCAACGGCACGGGCGGCATTGGATTTGACTGGCAAATTAACAAACGCCTGAGTTTACAAGCCGTCTACAGCGCTGAACTTCCTGGCTTTACCAGTAATAGCAGCCAAGGTGGACTATTTGGCGGTAGAACCAGTGCGGGCGTGCAGTTCACCATTGCACCTACAAATAATCTAGATATCGGGTTGCACTATATCTATTCACACTCTCCCGATGGTTTGCTGGGTATCGGCACCGGCGACAATCAACTCATTTCGCCCTTGGCACCGATTATTTCGCCATCGACTTCTTTTGCCTTTAATACTCACGCCGTGGGAGGGACTTTGGCTTGGCGCGTCAACCCTAGATTGACTTTAGGGACTTGGGGAGGGTGGACTTCTTCAGATCCGGTCAATCTTTCGGGTTCTGTGGAAACTACGAATTGGATGTTATTTTCTGCGTTTCCTGACTTGTTTGGTAGAGGAAATTTGGGGGGAATTTTGTTTGGACAGCCGCCGAAAATTACTTCCAGTACCTTGCCGGATGGCTTCAATCTTCCCAACTTTTTGACCAATTTGAGTGGGACGCCGGGAGGGCGTCGTGACACTGCTTTGCACTTAGAACTGTTTTACCGAGCCAGATTGACGGATAACATTTTCCTGACGCCGGGAGTTTTAGTCGTTTTCAACCCCGACCATAATGCGGCAAATGACACGTTAGTCGTGGGAACGATGAGAGCAACTTTCCGGTTTTAAGGAGAAAAGCTAGTAAAAGCGAAAAAGCTCTGATAAATGAAATAACCTGTTGCGGTTTCGGCAAATTTCCCCAGTATATGTGATTGAGTGAGGCACAAACTGGCGGAAGCTTTGCTTTGCCATGATGCGATCGCTCTATTTTTTGGCTAATACCAATCGGAAAGAATATTTATGCGATCGCTATCTTCAAAAACTCAGCTGAGCTTGAGCTTACTGATTAGCAGTAGTTTAACCGCGACGATCGTCGCCTTGGGAGCAGATGGTGCTTTTGCCCAAGTAACCATCAATAGCACTGGCACAGTCACAGGTACCTTTACCCTTCCCCCTGCCAACCCAAATTTCAACCAAAGCACGACTAGAGTTGATACTAATGCCGCAGGGCAATATTTCCGCAACGGCGTCCTCGTCTACACTGCACCCAATCCTGGCTATGTAGGAACCAAAGCCGATGGCACTCATTATGTAGACTTTCGCGGTATTCCCGTTGTCTCCACGAATGGAACGATTACCTCTCCAGTTCTAACTAGCGGCAATCTTCAACCCAAAAAGCAAACCGGGCAAGAAGGAACCACCTTATTTGGCACAATTCAGGATGAATTTGTCGCCAGAGGCTTCTGGGAAGGCGTTGTCACCGATCCAAAAACTGGGCAACAGTATCAAGGTGTATTTGAAATTAGGGGTCAGGGGCCTAGATATAGCGATGCCAACGGAGGCACCAGCCCCACCGTGTTTGATTTTGGATCTGAATACAATTTCGGCAACAACTTGCCCCCTACCGTGCCGAAACCCCTCCCTTCTTTTACTATTCCTGCCGGTGGTATGCCGGTGAAATTACAGGTGAAAGTGCCTGCGAATGCCGTCTTAATTACTCCAACACCTGTCCCAGTGCCAGCACCCGCCCCAGCACCCACCGCCTCAACACCCACCCCGGTAACCGCCCCAGGAACAGCTCCAGTAACTACCCCAGCACCTGCCCTAGCACCCATTAGCAGTGGCGGTAGTCCAACCAGTGGAGGAACCCCATCCCCATCTCCATCCGGGGCAAATGTACCTCCCTCACTCTTCAGCCGCAATGACTCTACTGAGGTTAATCATGTGGTTTTGGAGTCTTCCGCGACAGCCGCAACCAGTTGTACGCCTAATCAAGGCAGCAATTCAACAAGTGTCTCGTCTTCTGCCAACGAGCAGACGGCAGGATGCTCGATTGAGCTGACGACATCTGAGCAACCCATTGGGCCTCGGAGTCGAGTGCTGTTGCGTTAATGGAGGGTTTGCCAACGTTAATTAGCTTTGCTTTGTAGAAGAGGATACACAGCCTTTGCCCCTACAAAGCTAATTGAGTAAACGCTTCTAGCCAGTACAGAATCTTCAACTGGCTAGAAGTTGAGAAGGCGTCACGCGCCACAATTGCTCTAGTCGATTTGCTGGCATCGTCAAATACAAAATATCGCCAGGACTGAGGCAAGTTTCCAAAACATCCCAGCCGTGAATCGTTTGACAGTTGGTTTCGATATACAAAGGTACAAAGTCGGCGTCCATTGCCGATTCTTGAACGCGCTTGCCACAAAACGGATGCCCTGGTGTAATCATAGTGGCTAAGGCGATCCAAAGACTATCGCCAGTTATCCCATTACCTAAAATTCGTCCTCCTAAAGCCGCTGCGGCAAAGGAAGGCGCGGCTAATTCAGTCGGACTCAACACAGCATCAAATTCAAATACCTTTTGCGCTTGGGATGCAAAGTGGGGGTCTTGATTCCGCACTACGACGGCTAACTTTGGTGCAATCCCTTTGGCGCTAAGGGCAATCTCTAAATTCGCCATATCGTCGCTAGTGACAGCTAAGAGGGCGTCTGCCTTGTCTACATTGGCAGCTTTTAGGGTGGTAGATAAACTGGCATCTCCTTGAATCACGGGCACTTTCAAAGCGCGGACGGTGTTGAGAAAGCGATTGTTGGCGTCGCGTTCGATGACAACAACCTCATGTCCGTGGGTATGGAGTTGGTTGACGATTTGAACTCCAATACCGCCGAGTCCGCACACAATGTAGTGATTTCGCCCTGGAACTCGTGCGGCGTCCCAAAATTGTTTGAACCGGGTACCTAAAACAAAATCGTTGAGGAGAGCATAGCAAATCCCGATTACACCAGCACCGAGCAGCATCATCATTGCGGTAAAGATTTTAATGCTGTCGGGTGCGTGTTCTGCGACTTTCTCGTTACCACCAGCACCCGTAATCATGCCAACCGAAAAATAAAGGGAGTCAACGACAGATATTTTTGCATCGACACAAACATAAGTGAGGGTGGCAACAAAAACGGTGATCAGGAGGACTAGGGTAACAACTGCTATCGGTTGACCGTATTGCGGAAACTGTTGGAAGTTGGTCAGGACTTTGAAAAGTTTCGGAAGTACGGGTTTGCCAGAGGTGCGGACGCTGGGTTGGGTGCCAACAATTAAGCGATCGCCTGCTTGTAACGGTTGCCCATACACGACGGCAGAAATGAGATCCATCTCACCATCTACCGGCAAATAATAAATCAGCATCCGAGAACGGTCATCCCACAAGTCACTTAACTTGCGACCGATCCAAGGATGCATTTCATTAATATATTCTTCGTGGATCGGCCAAGTTTGGTTAAACAGCCGCAACTGCCCAATCGCTTGACTCCCCAAAGCGGCAAAGGCAAATACGGGTGCTGCTAGGGCTGCAACGCTCATGGTGACGTGATCTGCAAGCGTCTGGTTAAGGCGATCGCCCAAGCTAGTATTAAATAATCGATTGATAATCCGAATCCGAGGATTGAGAATTCGTGCCTGGGTAAGAATCGCTAAGTTCAGCGCCTCGTCTTCCCCAGCCAGCACTAATGTGTGGGCTTCCTGAATCCCCGCTGCTTTCAGGGTGGAAGCTGCCCGTAATTCTCCAATTACGACATCATAATCTTCACCAGGAATCGATTCGGCATGGATGCCAATCACGCTCGCTCCCTGCTGTCTTAGCAAGCAAAATATTTTATACCCAGTCAAACCCAAGCCGCAGACAATAATTCTGGGTTTCATCCCGCCTAATCACTGCCTAAATATTCGTGCAATTGAATATTCTTACTGAGTTCCGCTCAAAGGACTGTAGCCGTATACACCGCTAAGACATTGCTTGTCTTCAGGTGGTCGGGATGATCGCTGAATACACCATGCAGGCGATCGCGTTGTGAGTGCGAGATCGTTTCGCTCACATCTTGCACCAGTTGTAATAATCCGCCAATAAAATCCGCCAATAAATCGATTTTATCGCGGGTTTTGGAGCTAATTGAGAACAGTGCAAGATGTCAAACTCACTTCTTTTTTGCACTGTTGCACGTGTGGATTGCTGGGTACTGCTACCTGTTTTTTTCTGCTTTTACTTGGAAACTTTAGCTCTGTGGACTATTTATGGGTTAGTTTCAAGACTAGGTCTGCCCTTCGAGAGAATTAGCAAACTAGTAGATTAGGTTATCCTAGTAATTGTCTAGAAATTGGCTCGACTGCGTCGTAGCCGATAGCGTCAAGTTAGTGGATATCAAAGGATGTAAGTAGCTAGGATGATTTAAACCTAAAACGCTCTAACGTATATCCCCCTTGTTCACTCCGTGATTCCATGCCGTCCATTACAGCCAGGGCTAAATCATATTCATTGTCGAACATTCGTCCTGAAATTTCATGGGTTTTGAGTTGATGCCACTGTCCTTCGATGGGGTTCATCTGGGAGCAATAAGCAGGCAAAAAGAA
>NZ_JAMPKG010000025.1:0-97758 GCF_039962015.1 Trichocoleus sp. AS-A1
TACAGAAGCATTCAATTCAGTCACCATTAAAGACATGATTGGCTGGTTCACTCATTGCTGTTACTACGTTGCTCCTGATACCTCAGAGTGTATTCCTCTCATGTGAGAACCGCTATAAATGACGTTGCTGACATCTACTTCACCCGTTTTTGCCAAACTTGCCACGACTGCCAAGACGATGATACCCAGAACATCGTCTATAACCGCAGCGCCCAGAATAATCTGACCTTCTCTAGAAGTGAGACGCCCCAATTCTGAGAGAACTTTGGAAGTAATCCCAATGCTGGTTGCAGTCAAAGCCGCACCCGCAAAAATCGCCGGAACCGCTGGCACGCCAAAAAAGAGCATCAGCCCCGCAGTGCCAGCTGCAAAGGGCACCACTACCCCCACCACTGCGACGACGACTGCCTGGATACCGACTGCCATCAGTTCCTTTAAGTTCGACTCCAGACCAATTTCAAATAGCAGTACGATTACGCCCAGTTCTGCTAAAACGGAAATGACTTCGCTCTGGGTTTGAAATACTTCACCAATCGTGTCGAGACTTAAGCCAGAAGTGCGTTGCAAGAAGGACATCAGGACAGAATCAGAAGCGACTGACCCGCTTTCTGGAAATACCAGCAGATGCAGGGCAGAAATACCCACCACTACACCGCCGACCAATTCGCCTAATACAGGCGGGAAGCCCATCCAGTTTGATATCTCCGCCCCCATTTTGCTAGCGAAGTAAATGATGACTAAAGTCAGTAACACTGCCGCTAAGACCACTGGACTTTTTTCTGCTTCTTGTGTTGCTGTCGCTAAGACAGGAATGGTTTTGCTCGAAAGTGAGAGTGAGAAAGTTGGGCTTAGTAAACTAAGCCAGTGAGCTGCATCTATCGGCATGAGTTCTGCACAAAATCATTCTTTTCAATGTACAAGCTTCTTTACAAAATCAAGCTTTTATCTGGGGATTTAACAAGAGTCAAAGACCTGTCAAGATGATGGCTTAAAAGGGGCGCAGTCAATTTCGCGGCGCGATCGCATAGTTGAATCTAATCCCTGAAAGCAAAGTATAAATACTTACCATCCCCGATAGGACTGGCGATCGGGCGATACCCCTTGCATTACAACTAGCACTATCGCCTGAGTTGCTAAAACGGTAACTGCTGAGATTTTTTGGCTGTGGTAGTGGCAGATTAGGAACATTCCACCGGCACAATGAAAAGCAGCTGGTGCAGTTCTAGTATGAGACAACACGATCTAATGAATCGAACTCCATCTTTCGCAAGTTCCTGGTATCAGCGTCAGGCAATATCTTTCGCCGTGGGTCTTTTAAGTGTAATCATGACGAATCCAGCGATCGCCCAAGAGAAAATGTTGCGAACCATCACTGTCACTGGCAGGGGAGAAGAATCGATTGCAACAACGTTAACGCTGGTGCGGCTGGGGGTTGAGGTTCAGGGTAAAGTGGCGGCGGATGTGCAGCAGGAAGCAGCACGACGCTCTAGCGCAGTGGTGGATTTGCTAAAATCTCGCAATGTCGAAAAATTACAAACCACTGGCATTAGCCTCAACCCGACTTACAGCTATGAAAATAACGTCCAGCGTCTGACTGGGTATACGGCCACCAACATCGTTAGCTTTCGGGTCAATAATCAAACAGCCGGAACGCTTCTGGATGAAGCAGTGAAAGCTGGGGCGACGCGAATTGACGGCATTAGTTTTATTGCTGCTGATAGTGCGATCGCGACCGCTCAAAAGCAAGCTTTGCGCGAAGCGACTCAAGATGCCCAAGAGCAAGCGGATGCTGTTTTGAGTGCCCTAAATCTTACTCGCCGGGAAGTGGTAAACATTCAAGTTAATGGTGCTTCTACGACGCCGCCGCCCCCAATGCCCCTAGCTGACATGGCTTTGCGATCTGGAAAAGTAGAGGCGTCTACACCCGTGATTGGTGGCGAACAACAGGTAGAGGCATCCGTGACTCTACAAATTACCTATTAGGAATATCTGTGGGCTTTTGCCCACTTGATATTTCTGAGGAATTCGATAACGGATTTTAGGACAACTTGCGATCGCTCCTCACCAACAACGCCTTAATGCTGGTGCTGGTATCCCGCAAGGAACTGAGTGTTTACGCAAGTGAGTATCGCTTTGTCTATGCTTGTTTTTCAACCTAGGTCACGTTCTCAAGTTGGGTGAACTGACTACAGAGTAGGACTTCTAAAAAGGTAATCAGGCAATTTGAAGCGTACTGGGTTCAGGGATGGATTCACCTTCTGCAAGCCATGCTTCTAAGTACATTTCAATCACTTCTTCGCCCTTGTGAATTGCTTCCTCACGAGTTTTGCCGTGAGTGCAAGGCATGACAACGCGATCGCCAAACTCTGGGATAGTGACTAGGAAAAGTTGATCTTCATCTGACCACTGAATAACCATGCTGTATCGATTCATGAATCTTCGTCCTCTCTTAACTCCTCCAGTTCAGCTAATAATCGCGCTAACTGCTTCTCTAAATAGAGGGGTACATCGTCTCCATCCTTACCTGGAATTGTCAGTGTTTTTCTAAGTAAAGGATGTCGCCAACGCTCGTGACTACCTTTGCCGCGCTTGGGCAGATATACAAACCCTTCACGCGCAATCTGAGCTTTTAACTCTCGAATTTTCCGGGGCATGGATTTTGTTTACGCCGATCCATTGAATCTTCATTGATAAGCGAGTTCTTTGAAATCGTACCGGGTTTTTAAGAGACTGCGCGTCCGCTCTAGCAGAAACTTAGGGTCCTGTGCTGACAACGAACCCCTCGAAACGCCTTACAGACAACCGATGATGGTACATCATTATTCGGGAACGGGATCTGCCTGCAACGCTAGTGCATCAGCTTCAAACTCGTCGATGCAGAACCCCAATACACGTAACATGAACTCAATATCGAAGCCCATTATCGGGGGCGTAGCATAGATCGCGCTACGGTATGTGGGTCTTTCGGCGAATCCGTGTAACTTGAAGCTGTGCGTACCCTTTCCCGGTCGCCCCTCATGGATGTATGCACACCGCATTTGCTTGTAGGCGATCGCGCCGTATCGAGAAAAAGTTAGCCATTCCTCAAGCTTAGTGCGATCCATTTCCGGGTAATTTGCCAGAGTCCTAGTGATGGTCGCATCCAAACTCTAGTCCTCCGAGGAACAACGTACCCGTTGTTCCTGAAGCACAGTTGGAGTACAGCGTCCCCCAACTGTGCCCAAAAATGTGCGTATATTCTCAGGTAGATCCGCAGCTTTCCCTTTATCGACTCGGTTCCAGATGTCCGGTAATGAGACAAGCTGGAATAGCTCACCACCGTAGCGTGCAAGGAAAGCGTCGAAAATATTGCGTTTACCCATTTTCTTGCCGCATTGCTTACTTCCGATGTTGCCTGCCCATAGGTTGGAAAGCTGGTCAAGTTCTCCCCAGAGCAACACGTTAGCTTCATGGCTGTGCTTGCTGAAGTCTAAATCACGGATAAATGCGTGTCGTTCTCTCCAATAATTAAAGAAACTCGTGATCCGCCATTGCAACTCTTCGCTCATATTTTCTGCCATTTAGGTAATTGGTATAAATCGTTAATTATGGAGAAAATTTCTGTATATTTCCCCGATTGAGGTGGATAAACTGAAAGCTTACAGCTTATTCACCTAACGTAGTGCAAACATCTACCTTTTGAACTTTGCTGTTCAGTGGTTCCCACGAGCCGAAAGAGCTTTCCAACTACTGGAGCGACTATTTGATTAACACTGGTAGCTTGCGGGTGATCTACTTAGAAGAGGAATCCGCCTGTGAGTTAATCCTACAGCCTGTAGAGGACTTCACCAATATTTGCGATCGCGCTGCTGTAGATACCATTATTCATCTCACTCGCTGCGGAGGTGAGGATTTCTGGGAAATGTGGCGAAGTTTGAAAGATAGCGATCGCAACTTACTACAAAGTCTAGTTTACAAAGAAGCGATCGCACTGCAAGACACAACGCTTTTGCAGACAACAGAGGATGGCTACTGCTTCCAAGTGCCTTTAGTAGAGAAGTTTATCAAACGTGTAGTGATGGAAATTTGATATCTTCTCAACCCTATAGCAAAGTCAGCATCCTTATGGTTGAAATAACCCATCTCAGATGTCTAACCAATCCCATAATTCTTGTTGCTTTTTCTTCATACTCCTAAGATGACGAAGGAGAACAGCCAAAGGATTGATTCCCTGTAACAATAGCAAAGTCATCCAACACAGAGCCTTGAGTTGACTGAAAGGTGTCGGTCGGGTTAGCGCCTCATGGATAGCGATTCGGGCTTCATCAAGAAAACTGTCATACTCCCCAATAATCGTAGATTCATGGAACACGCCAGCGTTAATGCCATGAATACCACTCACCCAGTCTCTTCCCATCAGAATTCTCTCCAATAGGCTAACCTCAAGGTGATATAAGTCGTGGTAGTGAATCCACCTATCTCGGACTCGGACAGGCTGATCGCCGATTTTGACCAGAATTAGGCTGATACAACCCAGCATTTTCTTGAGGCTGACGATTCTGGGGTTGTTTACGCAATAGCTGAAGTACAACCTCACGAAGGTAACTCGAAAAGTGCGATCGCCAAATGAACCAAATTTGTGTTTCTTGTCAGCACAAACTCGGTTGGGAGTTTGAGAGACTTTCCCTGTGGCTGGTGTTGGCGTGTCAGTGCTGGAAAGGGTCGGACTACAAGCTTCGTCCAGAACTAGAAACAAGTAATAAGGAACTTCAGAATAGCGCTTTTTCAATCTCCACCCTAGCTTGTTATCCGCCTGTGAGCCGAGACACTGCTTTAAGCGGCGTTTTAGGTCACAGCGATATTCTTGTAGAGTGCTAGCCGGTAGGTGTTGGCGATACTTGTGAATGATAAAAGCCCGCAGCAGCAATTGCTTGAGGCGGGCAGCAAAAACGGTATCCTTAGAAACGGAAGCCCCTCCTCCCCACAACGCTTGGTTTAGAGCCATTTTTTGTCGTTTCGAGAGTTGATTTTGTTGAAGCCGCGTCCCCAATGTCTTCTTCATGTTCCGCAATTGGTATCCGAATGCTTAATCACATCTGTATATTTAGTTCGTGACAAGTTCAGATTTTTTTGGGAATTTGAGAGGCATTATTGACATGGCAATACCAGCAAATTAGTTTTTCGGGGTAGCACCTGAGGGACTTACTCCATTTAGAGCGAGTATTATCGGGAATTGTGAAGAAGTTTGTAAGATAGCGATCGCAACTTCCTGCGGTGTCTAGTTTCAGGAGAAACTCCCACAAACTAAAATCCCAGGATTGTCCGAAAACTGGTTAGGAAAGAAGTGTTGCATCAACAAGGCGATAGCGAAGCACTAACTTGTCAGTTCGCATTTTTGTGCCTTTAGTGCAAAAATTTATTGAACAGATGGTAGAAGAGGAAGAATAGGCAAGGGTTTCAGCAAGTTCTCCTGGGTACTTTTATCGATGAGAAGTACCATAAGCGATCGCTTGTGTCAGAAATTCTTACTAATCCGTGGAAGATTATCCAACTACATTTTAAGTTAATTAAACTCTGCGTACCTTTGCGTTAAAAAACAAAAAAGGTGGGCATTGCCCACCCTACATAAACTAACCCTTAATACAGACAACCTGCTTCAACGTCGCCACAACTTCAACGAGATCCGCTTGATTAGCCATGACTTGCTCGATCGGTTTATAAGCGCCCGGAATTTCATCCAAAACCCCCTCATCCTTGCGGCACTCTACACCATTTGTTTGCTGAATCAAATCATCCAATGTGTAGACATTTTTAGCCTTATTTCGAGACATCAAACGTCCAGCACCGTGACTACAAGAACAGTAACTTTCAGCATTACCTTTACCCTTAACAATGAAGGATTTTGCCCCCATTGAACCGGGAATAATGCCATAATCTTCTTCACGCGCCCGGACTGCACCTTTACGAGTGACATACACATCTTCGCCAAAATGAACTTCTTTTTCGACGTAGTTGTGGTGACAGTTCACTGATAGCAGCGGCTTTGTTTGTTTACCACCAGCGAGATGCTTTTCTACAATCCGCTTGAAACGCGCCATCATCACGTCACGGTTGAAACGGGCGTAGTCTTGCGCCCACTGTAAATCGTGCCAGTAGGTGGCAAATTCAGGCGTACCAGCGACAAAGTAAGCTAAGTCTGGATCGGGTAAGCGATCGCCTGCTAGTTTCGCGAGTTCCTTAGCCGTGCCAATATGGTTTTGCGCCAGCATATTGCCGATATTGCGCGAACCAGAGTGCAGCATTAACCAGACAGAGTTCTCCGTATCCAGACAAACTTCTATAAAATGATTCCCGCCACCGAGAGAACCCATCTGTTTCATGGCTTTACTTTCCAGGCGCTTTACCCCTGAATGCAATTCCTTGAAATCTCGCCAACCCTGCCAGTTTAAAACAGCTTTTTCAACATCTTTGTTTTCATTGAAACCAACCGGAATCGCTGCTTCTAAATCCAGACGAATTTGCTTTAGCTTACCCTCCAATTGTTCGGCAGTAAAGGGTGTTTTAATTGCCATCATCCCGCAGTTGTGGACAAAAACGCCAGCACTTAGGGCAAAGTTACCATATTCTGGCACTGTCAAGCAGTAAACATCTTCTCTTTCTGCCAAGGGAATAATTTCGACTACTTTATGGTTGTAGCTGTGTTGATTCTTTCTGTGATTATGAAGCCCGATTGGACTTTTGACTTCATCTCCACAAGTTTCACAGATGTAAATCCGATTAGCAATTTCCTTGCTCTTGTATCTTCCCTTTTCGCTGGTGTTGTATTGAATTAAAAACTGCTTTCCTCTGGCCCCCTTTCCCGATACGGATGCCCTGAAATGTTCTGGACATTCCTGCATATATTGAAGAATATGTTTCGTCCCTCTTTCAGAATAATATCTGTATCCATCCGGAGTAGTGGCTTTAGCCGCGATCGCTTGCTTTCTTTTTTCCTCAAACTCTAACGATTCCCAATGGGTATTCCTGTCTACTAATGAGCGGTGATAGGCAGAATGATCTTTATCACCCATAAACTCTAGATTTTCTGGACGATTGTCAGCTTGCTCAAAGTTCTTGTGGTGAATAACAGTTCTCTGACCGTTAAATGAAGGAACTTTCTCTAATAACCCAGACCGAGCAATAACCCAGTGCGCTTTTTGCCATCTACCTGAATAGGGTTGCTGGATTAAAATATATCCATCTTTATCTACTTGGGAATAAAAAGGCATCAACGAAGCACCAGCTTTGAGGTCGCCAGCTTCCTGATAAGTGCCGTTTCTGAGCATGAATTGATGGTCAGGGGTACATTTGATTTCCTCTCCGTTGTCGAGAACTACCTTTAAGAGTTCTGCATTACGACGAGTTAGCTTAGCCGTAGCTTTCGCGGCTACAATTCTTTGAGTCTCGGTGCAGGAATAGACAACAAACTCTTGCTGAGCTTTGGCTAGTTCTCCGATTGGGTAGGATTTACCATCAGCTAAAGGAACCAGAGTGTCACCAGTAAAGCAACCAATATCCACACCGACAGCAGCTGGCATAATTGCTTCTTTAGTCGCCACAACAGAACCTACCAAGGCACCTTTGCCAAGGTGAACGTCTGGCATCAGCGCTACGTGTTTGAATACAAATGGTAGGGAGGCGACATTCTTTGCCATCTTGGTTTCATCAGAACCGAGGGCATGGTTTGCCCAAGATAGCACTGGCACTGAGGTTGAAATTTCTAGTTTTTCGTATGGCATAAACGTTTGCCGCTGATATAAAGATCCATGATGCTGCAAGCCTACTCCCGGTCGCGATCGCAATCTGCGCTGAGGTAGCTCTGGCAATAATACTTTATGTATTACTCTTATAATACATAAAGGAGTGCGGGTTTGTCATCTCCCAAAGACATCCGCAGGAAGAGTTTCTGCGTTATAAATAGCATTAAGATTTGTAAAGAGGAGAACGCTCCTCAGGTAATCTACAACAACGCAGATAAAATCCTATGGCGGTTGGCAAGAACTCAATCTATGAGCGCTTCTTAGCACCTGTGGTTCGGCTGTTGATTGATGAAGAGAAGCTGCGGAGTTTCTATGAGAGTGTGGATTGGGAGCAAGAGGGCGATCGCTTCCGTAAACCCAATCTTTCCTATCCTTCCTACTACAGTAGCCAAAACTTCCACGGCATTGAGCGCGGTTATCTCAACTCCGGTGCGGCAGTTTCCTACGACCCGATTACCCAGTACGCCTTGCCTCCCAACGAAACTTGGGTACGCCAAAGCTTAATTAATGCGATTGGAGGGCAACCGCGACGGATTTTAGACTTAGGCTGCGGTACCGGCTCTACAACGCTGATGTTAAAGCAAGCGTTCCCGCAAGCGGAAGTCATTGGTCTAGACTTGTCGCCTTATATGCTGGTGATGGCTGACTACAAAGCCAAAAAAGTACCGCTAAACATCCAATTTTTGCACGGGAATGCTGAAGAAACTGGCTTTCCTGATGCGTCCTTTGACCTGGTAACAGCTTCTTTGTTGTTTCACGAGACACCACCTCCGATATCTCGCGCCATCTTGCGGGAAAGCTTCCGCCTGCTAAAGGCTGGGGGAGAGGTGTTGATTCTCGATGGCAATCAGAAAACGATTCGCCAAGTAGATTGGCTAAGTGATATTTTTGAGGAGCCGTACATCAGAGCTTACGCCGGTGATAGCGTAGATGCCTGGATGGGAACAGCAGGATTTGAAGCGGTGCAAACTCAGGATGTGTTGTGGATACACCAAGTCACTAGAGGCATCAAACCCATCCCAGTTCAAAATCCTGGCTCGGTATCAACATCCCGTATAGCGACCAGTAGCACGGCAGATAATCAGGATTTGGAGGGCTTTGGTGCCCCAGCTTTTGGCACAACGGCATGACTTTGAAGGCAGTTTTGTTTGACTTTAACGGTGTCATTATTAACGATGAGGCAATTCACCGAGAACTAATTGATGAAGTTCTAATTTCAGAGAATCTGCGGTCTAAACCAACAGATTACCGGCAATTTTGTTTAGGTAGGAGCGATCGCGCCTGCCTGAATCAGCTGCTGAAAAATCGCGGTAGGTTTGTCACTGAAAACTATTTAACCGAATTGGTGAACCGCAAGGCGCAAGCCTACCAGCAACGCTTAGAGGCGCTGGAAAAGCTACCTATTTATCCAGGCTTGGAAGACTTCATTAACCGATTGCGGATGCGAGAATTGAAACTGGGTGTAGTCAGTGGCTCCATTCGTTCTGAGGTAGAACTGGTATTAACTCGCACCGGGGTGGCTGAGTTCTTTAGCGTCATTGTTGCTGGTGACGACATCAGCGCGAGTTCGCCAGAACCCGATGGATATCTTCTGGCAGTGGAACGCCTCAATCAGCAATATCCTCATCTCAACCTACTGCCATCGGAGTGTCTGGCGATTGAAGATACCCCAGCCGGAATTCAAGCTGCAAAGATTGCTGGTGTGCCAGTAGTGGGAGTAGCGCATACTTACCCGTTTCATATGCTGCAACGCTGGGCAAACTGGGCTGTCGATGAGTTTTCCGACTTAGAATTAGAGCGGGTGGAACAAGTCTATTCTCGAAGTACACCCCAGGCAACGATCGGATAAACCACTGACTCTGTACGGATAACGCGATAATTAGTTGTTTCTGGCTGGATGCTAGAATATTTTAGAATATTGAAGTTCAATAGCTCATAGCTTATGGCTATTAGCTCACAGCTTGGGGAATTAGCTCAGTTGGTAGAGCGCTGCGATCGCACCGCAGAGGTCAGGGATTCGAGTTCCCTATTCTCCATTAACATCAGCAAGGTAATTAATCTAAAGTCTACTAAAACTCTACTAAGAATGAGTAGCTATATGGAGATTTTGGTCTTCTTAGCTGTAGGAAGCTCTACAGTTCGATGGTTTAATTGCAGATTGATAAATTGCACATCGCCTGTCACCTTAGTATCTGCGATCGCTTACAGGCAAATCCTTATCCGTCTTAGAGCGTTAACCAACTAAAAACCTGCTCAACCGTCAGTTTTAACCCAATCCCACTAAGAATAGGTAACTCAGCCGTTCCCCTTAGCAATTGTACTCGCTGCTCCGGAAACACAACTAAAATACTCTCCTCTTCTGGATCGATTAACCACCCTAACTCTGTACCATGCTGGGAGCAATGGAGCAATTTCCCTAATACTTTCGTTTGGCTCTGATCGGGGGATAAGATTTCAATTGACCAATCGGGATAAATCTCGAAGTGATTGGCAATCCTTCCAGAAGGACGAAGCGGAATTCTTTCCCACCGAAACACCACAACATCTGGAACAATCGAGTCTCCCCCAAACGTACAGCGTAGTTCTGGGAATGCAATCGCAATTTTCTGCGGTTCGGCGACTTCGTTAACAACCGCGCAAAATTTAAACTGCAATCGGCTATGCTCACCTTGAGGCATGGGTTTTTGAATAACCTCTCCGTCAATAAACTCAGATGCGGGTTTAGTTTCTGGGAGTTTTAAGAACTCCTCCAGAGTTAAGGGCTGCGTGACTATACTCATCTTCTCACTCAGTAGATCGCCATTCCGCTTCTCAGCGGGTTAGGAGGGATCGTGCCTGTAATAGTTTCTTGAATTCTCGCACTTCCTCCGCCATGACCTGTTCTAACTTCAGTAACCTTTGCATCGCTCGTCACCTATGGCGACTCATAAAACGGCTTATCTTGCTCAATCTGACGGTAACGACTCGCTCTTTACTTGCGCCTTTGTCACCCAAAACTAACGACTCAATTGATTGATTTCCGCTTACAACACTTGCAGCCTGAGTCTTTTAGCCTCTTTCTTGGCTCAATTTTCCTGAAACGCCTATTGAGCCTAAATTTTTTCACGAGGGTTGGGATGGGGTTTCAGAGGTCTCTACAAGCCTTGAGCGGCTCCCTTCCATCGTTAATCCGGAACCAGTTTTAACTTTCCGCCTTAGTCCCTGTCAAGTTATTGTTCGCTTTGTTAAGTATTTGGTAACTCTTGTTGCAACTTGTGCGATCGCGATTTTGGTATTACCAGATAAGTTATCGTGGAAAACTAAAGGAATAATTAAATAAGAGGCCGTGTGCCGTACCCATCTGCTCCCACCACCCACATAACACCCGTTCCCAGCCAATTCGGCACTCAGAACAGCTATCCGCTTATAGGAGGTTTTATGACTCCCACAATGCTGCGTCAGCTTTGGGCTTTAATTGAAACTACTCAGGCCAATATGTTATTGAAGCTAGACGATGCCAGCCTAGTACAGTGGCTGCTGAAGCAACTGAAACAACAGCGATCGCTCAATTCCGACGAAACAAATATTATGACTGACTATCTGCACTCAAAGCTATCCCTGATCCGGGATCTCGCTCAAGAGCGTCAGTCTGTCTGGCAAGAAACCCATTAACAGTAGAGACGCGATTTACATCGCGTCTCTACTTTCTAAAGTGCCAATTGTTAGAAGCCAAAAGCTACCTGGGTGCCAAGGGACGCTTTGGGAAAGACTGCGGCTCCGGTGGGGGTGCCGCAGGTGTATTAATCTGTGAAGAATTCGCAAGCGTTGCCGACACCAGGGCATAGCCCAAATAAGCCGGTAAACTTATCGCCATCACAGCAGCGATCGCTGCTGTGATGGTACGCCGCGTCAAGACAGGCCCGTAATGGCTGCGATAGGGGTCATAAGCGAGAGATTCTGATGGAATCATGTCCCTCATGGCAGTCGGTCGCTTGAACCGCACCCGCCGGTCATCCATTTTTTCTAATAAAATCCAGCCGGATTGTGCCTCTTCTTCACACAGCTTTTGAAAAACCGTTGGATTGCGAAATAAATCGCCTTTAGCTCGCACAATTTTAAATTCCCAGCCCATCAGTCGCGGATCTTTGAACGTTTGGGCAGAGGAACCATTAGAAGGCAGCTCTGCGGGTGCCAGGTCTTGTTTAGATTCATAACGAGTCAAAGTTTCTTCCTCTTCCTCATATTGCTGACCTGCACTCACCTGCTGCCAGCGCATCCATCCGCTTACCATGACTGCCTCCAGACCAAAACTTCCAACCAACAGGCTCCATACAATCACTTCGACCATATTTTGATAGCTATCAGTTTTGTGAATGGCGAATGGCAATTGACAATTAGCTATTCGCCATTCACGAATGACCAATAACCACTGACTACTGACTACTGACTGCTAAGGGTAAATAACCTTCAACCAGGCAATCTGAGCCGACAGCTCGCCAACGGACGCGCTCTAGAGTGAGTGCATCTGTCATGCTTGCAAACCCCAAATCCCCAACAGGAGAAGGAGCCAACCTGCCGCCGACAATTTTGGGAGCAATGAAGGCCAGAATTTTTTGCACTGTCCCTTCTGCGATCGCACTTGCTGCTAACGTGCCGCCACATTCCCACAGCACGCCCGATAATCCACGCTCATATAAGTACGCCATTGCCTTCGTCGGTGTCAGTGGAGTCAGCTCCA
Organism: Trichocoleus sp. AS-A1; assembly: GCF_039962015.1. Taxonomy (NCBI): domain Bacteria; kingdom Bacillati; phylum Cyanobacteriota; class Cyanophyceae; order Leptolyngbyales; family Trichocoleusaceae; genus Trichocoleus; species Trichocoleus sp. AS-A1. The sequence goes on from NZ_JAMPKG010000025.1 coordinate 12,496, forward strand.
CTACCATCACACCCTTTTTCAGCAGCATCTGCTGAAAATCCGGATTAGCTCCCACCTCTGTTAACACTAAAGTGGGAGCCTCTGCTGTCTCCCACACATGAGCCTCTACGGGCAAATCCAGCGTGCGACTCATGACTACGCGCAAGGGATTGTGTGCCTCTGTCTGATGGCTGGTCAAGTGGGGATTATCCAGACGCACCGTATTGCCGCCCACGATCACCGCATCACACGCCACCCGCATTCGATGTACCTCATTGCGGGCATCAGGGCTGGTGATCCAGGCGCTGTGTCCGGTCGTTGTGGCAATTTTGCCATCCAAAGTCATGGCGTATTTTAAAATGCCGAACGGACGCCGGTAGAGAATTCGATGGATAAAAGCCTCATTCAGCTGCCGACAGGCGTCTTCTTCCACGCCCACCACAACTTCGATTCCTGCTGCTCGTAACCGCTCAATCCCGCCTCCCGACACGCGCGGATCGGGGTCTACCATGCCCACCACCACCTTGCTCACCCCTGCGGCTACCAACGCTTCCGAACAGGGAGGCGTCCGTCCGTAGTGGTTACAAGGTTCCAGATTGACATAAATTGTGGCTCCTTTGGCTCGTTCACCGGCGTCTCGCAGCGCAAAGACTTCTGCATGGGGATGACCGGCACCGGGATGAAACCCTTCCCCCACAATCTGCCCATCCTGGACAATGACAGAACCCACTAGGGGATTGGGCGCGGTTTGTCCTAAGGCGCGACGGGCTAGTTCTATACACCGCTGCATCATCGCGCGGTCGAAGGAGGTAAAAGGGGACTCCTGTTGGGGTGCATCCGATTGGGTGTTTGCGGAAAAGTTGTCCATGAGTTTGCTGCTGTCCTGGCTACACCTGAGTGTAATAGCCAGCCTACTTTAGCAGGAGCAGGCTTAGGGAGGGATGCTAGGTGGATTATCCCTGCAAAAAAAAGAGGATCGCGTGTTTACCTGTGAAGAGCGGAATATTGGGAGATCGTATGAGCCGATAAGCACCGTTTCATGGTACTTCACTTTGAGGAATTCATCTGTCGGGGAACCAATCACTAAGTTTGCGATTACCCGCCTTCAAAAGTTATATTGATTTTCACCCCAATTTTCACCCCTATAGTTAGGCGATCGCTACATATCCCTATAAATAGGTCTAATATATTTTGATGGCTAAATCCCATGACAACTTATGTTGCACCTGTTAATGTAAATAAACGTATCAAAAAGTTCGGATTCGTAACGTCCTATGAACTGCTGCCCCGCCGCCTCAGATTTGCAACCACCTCAGCCCTACCGGGGTCAAGCCGCTGCCCCTCATTTACAAAAACTGACCGTGTTTTGCGACTTTGACGGCCCACTTGTGGACGTTTCCCACCGCTATTACAGTACCTATCAGCTAGGACTCGCTGATACTCAGGAGATATATCAGGAGCAAGGAGAAATCCTGCATCTTCAGGTATTGACTAAAGAGCAATTCTGGCAAATGAAGCAAGATCGCGTCCCAGATGTGGAAATTGCGATGCGATCGGGCTTACAGGGTGAGCAAATTAATGTATTTTTGCAGCGTGTCGTCAGCATCGTCAATCAACCAGCGCTGTTACAGAAAGACAAAATGCAGCCAGGAGTGAACTGGGCGCTTGCATTGCTACATTCTCAGGGCATCAAGCTGGTGTTAGTGACGTTACGATGTCAATCCCAAGCTCTGCAAATCTTGCAGAATCACGGTTTGGCTCGTTTGTTTAGTGGCATTTACGGGACTCAAGACAGCCATGCCGCCTATCAAAACTACGCTGAAGTGAAAACGCAACTTCTCACCACAGCGATCGCAGAACATTGTTCGCCTTGGCAAACTGCCGATGATTGTTGGATGGTCGGGGATACGGAAGCAGACATTTTAGCAGGACAAGCGCTTTCGATTCCCACCATCGCGCTGACTTGTGGCATTCGTAGCCCCCAAAGGTTGCGACAGTTCCAACCAACCCGCATTCATAGCGATTTACTTTCTGTTGCTCATTACCTGCTGGGAGTGAGTCATCACTCATTGGTCAATCGTCAATAGTCCTCACTCAATACTCAGAAGACTGAGTATTGACGATTGGCTAGAAACTACTTGGAAGACTGCCCTAACAGGTTCATCTGCTGCCACCAGCGATTTAGAGGATAGTAAACAACGGGTGCCCAAAGGCTGCTCAGGATGGCACTGGAGAGGGCAATGCGCTGGTGATATGTCCAAATTGCTCCCAGATCGCGATCGCCCTGTAGCGTGAACTGAAGGGCACTCACCGTCTCCCCCACAACCGCCATCCCAAAAACAATTAACGCCACCGAAATAAAATCTTCCTCAATATACCGCTGCTTTTGAATCCGAGCGGTCAAAATTCCTACCAATGCTAAGCTCAGGGTATGACTGGGATCGGGAGATGTCATTCCATCTTGGATTAGTCCCAACACCAACCCAGCGATCGCACCCTGCAAAACCGATCGCTTCAAACTCCAGGCAACCACCCAAATTAACAACCAGTTGGGGCCAATTCCCAACAATTCCATTCCCGGTAGGCGCATCGGCAAGACCAATAAGCACAACAGGACAGAACCAATGGTTACTGCCCAGTTAAGCATTTGACGAGGCCAAGGTGACAAGTCAGATACATTGATCATGGGTCATGGGTCATGGGTCATCCGTGATTAGTCCTTAGTCCATCGTCTGTGGTTAATGACTAATCACTATTTACTATTGCTATTTCCTAATGACAGCTAACCGCTCATTCCTCATTTCGGGTACACAACCACCCATTCCAAGGAACTCATCGGTGCTGTCAACTCAATCACAGCTTCAGGAGCTGGAGTTTTGTCCAAATTTACAGATTCTATTCGCCCTATCGGCAACCCTGACGGAAAAAGTTTACTGACAGATGATGTTGCCACGACATCGCCCCGACGGACATCAGGAACTTTATCAAAAAACTGCATCACTGCTCGGTTAGAACCTTGTCCTCGAAGATAGCCCATATAACGGCTGCGGCTAATCGCAACCCCTACCCGGCTGCTGGGATCGCTGACCAGTAAGACCCGGCTGCTATGGGGAGTCACGTTGGTTACGCGACCGACCAAGCCACCCGTACCCATCACGACGAAATCTGCTTTGATACCGTCTTGACTTCCTCGACCGAGGGTTATCTGTTGCCACCAATGATCGGCGCTACGTCCCACAATCGGAGCGACTATCCCTGGCTGTTTTTTCTGTTTAACATAGCCCAACAGCTCTTGTAACTTCTGATTTTGGCTTTCGAGTTCAACTAACCGCTCCTGTAATTCCAGAACGCGGGCATTCTCGATGCGCTCTTGTGACGTGGGTTCCCCTTGAAAAGGACGGGTGAGCAACTGGTAAGTCTCATAAAGAGCAGCTCCCTGAGTCTCCCGGATCGCCCAGGCACTTCCAATGGTTAGCCCAGCCAATATAACTTGTATTCCGTGCCGAACCCACCAGCGACGCAGTGTAAACATTTAGGTATCAGGGATTCGTCTTGAGTCCTTTAGTTTTTAGTCTTTGTCCCTAGTCCCTAGCCTTAGCCTTTAGTTCATCGTCTACTGCCGATGACTAATGACTAATGACTAACGACTAATGACTGCTACATCTGGCGCGATCGCCCGCTGAACACCCGCTCTAGCTGTTTGAAATTCTCCAACACCCGCCCGGTTCCCAGCACCACGCACGAGAGCGGATCTGCCGCTACGTGGGTGACAATGCCAGTTTCGTGGCTAATGAGCGTGTCCAGCCCCTTTAACAAAGCACCGCCGCCAGCCAGCATGATGCCCCGGTCGATAATATCGGCTGCGAGTTCGGGAGGCGTGCGCTCTAAGGTTCGCTTCACCGCATCCACAATTACTGAAAGCGGTTCAGACATACTTTCCCGAATTTCCGGTCCCTTGATGGTGACAGTGCGCGGCAAGCCAGAGAGCAGGTGCAAGCCTCGCACTTCCATGATGGCTTCTTCATCAAAACTGGTGGGGTAGGCAGAACCAATCTGAATCTTGATTTCTTCAGACGTGCGTTCCCCAATCACCAAGTTATGGACTTTTTTCATGTACTGCATGATGGCTTCCGAAAGCTCATCCCCAGCCACGCGCACCGATTCACTTAAAACCGTTCCTTGTAAAGAAAGCACGGCAACTTCTGTGGTGCCGCCACCAATATCAATGATCATGTTGCCCGTAGGCTCAGCCACTGGTAGTCCAGCGCCAATGGCAGCAGCGACCGGCTCATCTATCAAGTACACATCCCTGGCACCTGCCTGAGATGCTGCTTCCATAACGGCTCGTCGTTCTACGCCAGTGACACCCGAAGGAATGCCAATGACAACACGAGGTGAAACTAAGGCTCTTCCCTCATGTACTCGCTGAATAAAATGCTTAAGCATTAGCTCAGCGACATCGAAATCTGCAATGACACCATCGCGCAGGGGGCGCAGGGCCACCACATTGCCGGGAGTTCTTCCCAACATTTTTTTGGCATCTTCGCCCACGGCTAGCGGGGTTTTTGTGTCCATATCCATAGCAACCACAGAGGGTTCTTGGAGAACAATGCCTTTGCCGGACACATAAACCAGGGTGTTAGCAGTGCCCAGGTCGATACCCATGTCCCGGGATAAGGAAAAGCGACTGAAAAGACCCACTCGTTTCTACGCCCCCAAAATGAAATGCTGTTGTGTGAGATGGAATTCTAACGGAAATGGAACCGAGGTGGATTCTATTACGTTTTCTATCCAGAGTCTAGTCAGGTAGACGAATTTATCCAGTGAAAACGCCTCAAGGCCATTTCCAAGCATCATTCTGGTAGTTGAAGAGCAAATCAGGATAAAGTTGACTTGAGCCTACTATCTAAATTCGTTAAAGTATATTCACTGTAGTTCAGTACATTTGTACTAATCAATTTTATGAGCCTGAATGTTGTGAACTTGGTAGGTCGTGTGGGTACAGAGCCTGATGTCAAGTATTTCGAGTCAGGTAAAATTAAGTGCAATCTGACGCTGGCAGTGGATCGTCGAACTCGCAATAGCGACCAGCCTGACTGGTTTAACCTGGAACTGTGGGGGAAGACAGCGGAAGTGGCTGCGAACTATGTGAGAAAGGGCAGTTTGATAGGGGTACAAGGCTCCTTGAAAATAGAGACTTGGAGCGATAATAAGGCATCCAACCGATCTAAACCTGTTATTAAGGTGGATCGCCTAGATTTACTCGGTTCTAAACAGGATACAGACCCCAGTGCAGTAAATGGCTATAACGACACCGAATTTTAATTCGGTGCGAATTGTTAGCTGTTAACGACAAGCCATCAGTCCCCAGAGAACTGATGGCTAATGATTGTATTTGGGCGGGAAAGACGAAGAATCCCCAAATCTTTAACGACAGTCTACCTCTTGGTGATTTGCACCGAGCCGCTGCTAGACGAGTTCAGATCGCCAAAGCCAGGGATATTCGTAATCAGGTTTTTGCCGTCCATCGTGACGCTACCCGATACGTCCGCAGTCCGATAAGAGCCAACATAGCGAGAGTGCGACATACCGCCCATCCACTGATAGTGAGAACTGCTGTGACCCCGGAATGTCTCGCCTGTTCCCGTCCAATTTAGCGCTACGTCAACCGTTTTGGCAGTCGTTGAGTCGGGATTCTCTGACGAATATTCGTCAACTTTGAAGGTGCCTTTCAAACTAGCTGAGCTGAGCTGGTTATTGGCGGTGAAGGTGACATTTGGAGCGTAACCGTAACCATAGGAATACTTGCCGGTACACCAATTCGAGTTCCAATAAGAGACGTTGGCTCCCTTCTCCGAAGTCGGTGCTCCTGGTGCGCTACGGCTGACGTTATCGGCAGCCCAAACACTGACACCGCTTGAGCTACAGTCGTCAGATTGGTAAAAAGAGGCGGAAGCGTTTTGCCCTTTGACCTGGAATTTCTCTGTAGTGGCAGCCATTGCTGGAAGGCTAAAGCTCAAAATAGTTAATAAAGCGCCAGAAATTGCCCGTTTCATCGGTTTGTCTCTTCCCTATTGCTATTTACGTAATCTTGTTAACTCTTCAGAACTGATTGGAGCTAATTAGGTTCCCAGCTAAGCAATTTTCCCAAGTTGTGGAAGAAGTTATCAGTTGATCTCATAACGGAATCTGTTGCCGTGCAGCGTCCGGCAGCAGTGGCGCTGCGATCGCTTCGTTCTTGGCATCAGCGGACTGCGAGTATCCGGCACAGCCGGTGAAAACAAAAATTAAGGGAAATAAAACCAAAAATTGGTTGAATTTATTCGTCAGTTAATGGGTTGCGTCTTTTTACGAGCCAAAATAGGCAATACACATAGGAAAGTTAAAAAACTGAGCGCTAGTAGCAAGGGCAAGCGATCGCCTCCCTGCAAAGCTTGCTCACCCGTAACCCCCACCCAAGCGTAAGCCAGCGTCCCTGGAATAATTCCGATAAACGTGCCAACTGAATAAGGTACCCAGCTGATAGGCGTGAGTCCCAACAAGAAATTAACCACCGTGAAGGGGGAGATTGGCGCAAAGCGGATCGCCAGCACAAAAGCCAGAGGCTGACGGGTCACGGCTTGATTGAACCGCATCAACGCTTGATGTTGACCAAATCGGCGTTCCGCCCAGTCGCGCAGCAGGTAGCGAGACGCCAAAAATGCGCCAATTGCCCCCAGCGTTGCGCCGATGACCGACCAAAGGCTTCCCCAGACGAAACCGAAAACCGCACCAGCCGCAACAGGAAACATAATTCCAGGGATGCCGATGGCGCTGGACACGGCAAAAACCAGGATAAACAGGCAGACTGCCCAGCTACCGAATCTTTCCAACTGACTAACCAGGAAAGATTTATCCAACAAAAGTTTCAATGGGCTAAAGATACACAGCAGGATGCCGATCGAGAGTGCGATCGCTATCCACAAGGGGGGACTTTTGAGCGTTCTGACCCACTGACTGTAACGTTTCGGCATCGGGGAAGCACTTTGGTTGGTCTTATTTCTCATCCGATAAAATCCAGGCAAAATTTTATTTTCCGAACAAACTTTGCCTTGACTGAGAAGAGGCAGAATCCTACTTTTTTTGCTAGTTTCAAATCAGGGCACCCCCACAGCTAGAACCACATCCAGCCGTGCAACCATAGCAGTAAGATGCAGTTTGTATTTCTTCAATAATGTCTAAGCTGCCAGCTTCCAATATCTTGGCAACTGTCAGCTTTTCACCATTGCGGGTTTTCGCAGGTAAATTTTCCATCTGGTTAAAGTCGCAATCATAGACATTTCCCAGATAGTCAATTGAAAGTTCATCCCGACACATTAAATGTTCAAGGGTGCTGCCATTGAAATTTGACTCTAGGAAGTGTAAATAAGGCTTGATTAATTTTCTGTGTTCTAAATGAAACTTGGTTCGCCCAATTGGTAAATTTGTAATCGTGAACAAGCTGTTAAAAACAATGTTGAAATGCTCTTTTAGATAAGCCTTGTAATCTTGTTCCAGATTTACCTGATTGGGGGTTAAAGAAAAATTTTCTGTAGCTGGAACTGGAGGGTTGTATACCAGCTCGAGGATTAAGTTAGGGTCAAGACCATACCCTTGCTGGTTCAAACATTGCAGTGCCTGAATTGAGTCGTTATAGACCCCAGAACCGCGCATTTTATCAACATTGTCTTCCAAATAGCATGGCAAGGAAGCAACAATTCTCGTTTGGTGTTTGGCACAGTATTCTGGAAGAGTCTCAAACCCTTTTTCAAAATAAATGGTGAGGTTAGACCGCACAATCACTTGTTTACCTGCATCCCGTGCCGCCTCTACCAGCGGTTTAAAACCATAGTTCATTTCCGGGGCACCCCCTGTCAAGTCAACAATCTTGATTTGGGGAAATCTATAGATTAGTTCAATCAGCTGATTACAAACTTCTGGGGTTAATTCTTCAGTTCGTTTTGGTCCTGCTTCTACATGACAGTGAGTACAGGCAAGGTTGCAGCGCTTCCCCAAATTGATTTGTAAAACGCTAATTTTACTTTTAGTTAAAGGGGCACCAATTTTTTCTTTAAAAGGTGTTACGTTTGAACGAGTTGATTCGAGATTAATCATGGGGTAGTCCTAAACAGGGAAACATGGTTATCGAAGGTCAGGTTGGTCATAACAATGTCAGCAGTAAAAATTCCCTGCCTAAACGATTGTTTGCCTCATCTTGATGAATATCTTGTAGAACCCGGAGAAGGCATAAGCGGCACGCAGAAAATTAGTTGCCGTAACGCCAGCAGACATTTTATGGAGAACCTTCTAATAAATTAGTACGCAGACAACTCAATGTTGGATTGAGCAAGTCTAATTGCCGCTAATCTCCTAAAAAGAAGTGACAAAAACACTGTTTTATGGTATTAAATTTTTAAGTACAACTTTAAGCACTGCTGCTGTCGCAGTAGATGCTAGCATAAGTGCCAGGATTTTTTTGTTCTGATTTTTTCTGAAATACAGCGATACTCTGATAACTCATCGTCCTATCCTAATCATTGGCTGTAGCTCAGTACATTGACCCTCGGCAAGATGCGTCGGCTGTTGCCGAACTTGCCCAAAAGATAGAGGGATGTAACCTGCATACTCTCGTGTGACTAAAATTACAGGGGTCAGGGATTAAGCTTAGATATTATTAAATCTTGGCAAGCTGAGTATCAGTTGAGAACAATCTTAGAAGTGGTATATAGCGGTTCTCACGCTTAGTGCAATGTACACACTCGTAACCCACCCCCAACGCCTCGACCTCCACGGGAGGGGAATATTGAACCCAGCCCCGGTCACGGGGCTGGGCTGGGGTCTTTCAAGGGTAGGTTTTTAAAAAGCGAGGTGTCGTTATAACCTCGGCTGAGTCGCTGCTTTTTCCTTGCGTTCGCTGTAGCGATCCGTCAGGTAGTCTACTTGATCTCGGAGTAGTAGCGTAAATTTGTAAAGTTCTTCCATTACGTCGATAACGCGATCGCGATAAGCGGAATCCTTCATCGTTCCGTCTTCATTGAACTCGTTGTACGCTTTGGCAACGGAAGACTGATTGGGGATGGTAAACATCCGCATCCAGCGTCCCAAGATTCGCATAGTATTGACGGCGTTAAACGACTGAGAACCACCGCTGACCTGCATGACTGCCAAAGTTCTACCTTGAGTCGGTCTTACTGCCCCTAAAGTTAGAGGAATCCAGTCGATTTGGTTTTTCAAAATGCCGGTAATATTCCCGTGCATCTCTGGACTAGACCAAACTTGACCCTCAGACCACAAGCTTAAATTCCGCAATTCTTGAACCTTCGGATGGTCAGCCTCTACGCTACCGTGAATCGGCAATTCACGCGGGTCAAAGAATTTGGTTTCTGCACCAAAACCTTCGATGATTCTGGCGGCTTCTTCTGCTAATAAACGGCTGTAAGAACGCTCTCTTAAAGAGCCATACAAGAATAAAATTCTGGGTGGATGCTCGAAAGTTGTCATGAGAAGGATAACTTTTGCTCAAGAACCTGCTGAATTGGTTGCTCTATCGGTGTTTGGTTTGTCATTGAAACCTTATCCAACAGGTGTCGCTTCTTCCTTTAGCGATTCGATGAGTTTAGTCACCCGTTCTTTTATCTGATCGCGCACTCTGGGGAAAATTTCAGGCTGTTCAGCCGGATCGTCAAGCTGCCAATCCTCAAAGACTTCCCGAAGTACCCAATCTGTCGGCAGATTAACTCCACAACCGCACAGGGAAATTACCACATCAAAGTCTTCACCCTTGAAGTCGCTAAGGGGTTTCGAGTGTTGATTGGTAATGTCAATGCCGATTTCTTTCATGGTAGCGATCGCTTCCGGTCTAACCTGAGAGGCTTCTAATCCAGAGCTAATCACTTCAATTTCTCCCTTACCCAGTGTTTTTGCAAAGCCTTCTGCCATTTGGGAACGGGCAGAATTTTTCTTGCAAACAAACATCACTCGTTTCATCAGGTTTTCTCCCTTACTTAATGTCCCGAAATCCGTTGGAAAGTTGGCTGTAAATCAACACGGCTAATTGCGCCCCTAAGATGGGTGCAACCCAATAAACCCAGTGGTGCTGCCAAATGCCGCCCACTAAAGCGGGGCCGAGCGATCGCGCTGGATTCATACTGGCTCCGGTAATTGGCCCCATAAACGCTGCCTCTAACCCTACCGTCAAGCCAATCGCTAACCCCGCAAAGCCAATCGGGGCGCGGCGATCGAGACCGGAACCAAAAATCACAAACATTAAAATAAAGGTGAGAACCGTTTCCAGCACCAGGGATTGCAGCCAATTCCCTTCTAGCGGCACCGTCGCACCCAGATTGCCAACGCGCCCTAAAGCCATCCAGAGTAAAGCTGAGGCGGCAATTGCTCCTAAAGACTGCGCCAAGATGTAGGGCAATACTTGGCGTTTCGGGAAAAAGCCGCTTGTCCAGAAAGCCAGCGTTACCGCCGGGTTAAAGTGAGCGCCGCTAATGTGTCCCAAGGCGTAAATTAAAGCGGCAACAACTGCGCCAAACACAAAGCTGATGCCGAGATGAGTCACCGCGCCATCGCTAATTTGGTTTACCATCACGGCACCCGTACCGGCAAACACCAGGATGAATGTACCCACTCCCTCAGCGATCGCTTGTTGCTTGCACGATTGGAAAACTGAGTTCCAACGCGCCATCCGCGACACTGATTTCACGACCATCCCCAGTACCAAAGAATTTTCTGCAACTTACATTTCAAAAAAAGTTGATGAATTAAGCATATTTCAAAAAAAATTGATGTGTCAAGCCTAGTCTTTACAGGGAAGCGCTGATAAGAGCGGGCTGAAGCGACTGTACTCTGCCAAATACTGCTCCAAAACAACAAATTGAGGCAGATTGAGGCTGTAGTAAATCCAGCGTCCTTCTTGTCGGGAGCAAACTAAAGCGGCTTCTTTGAGAGTTTTTAGGTGAAAGGAAAGTTTAGACTGAGTGACCCCCAACTGTTCGCAGAGTTCGCAGACGCAGCGCTCTTGTTCGCGGAGCAGCTCTAGCACTTGAATCCGTAGGGGGTCAGACAGGGCATGAAAGCCAGAAGAAACTGAAGGAGGTGCGATCGCAGGTAGTTTAGCCATCAAGTTTTATTGAAGAATCTCTTCAGCTATCCTATCCAAGCACCCAACAAATTCGTCACTTAACAGCAACCGCCGCCCGTATAGTACCAGGTTGAATCAGTAATCAGGATGTCTTTTGGCATCAATGCACCAAGCTTTCCTGCTGTCTTATCGCACACCGCGGCTGGTAAACCCCGTGGAAGGATATGCCCGTTCGAGTCATCAAAAAACTCTTCGGTGCCGGTGTAAATCGCCGTTTTGCCAGTAAAAATACAAGCACCATCTTCAGGAATTGCCACTTTAAAAGAAACAGAATCCAAACTTTCTAATAGCAATGGTTCCTGCAACCCGTAGCTAGCGCAATCCAGCAGTCGGTAAGGACGCCGCGCTCGAATTTCTATCTGCCCAAATCCAGCATCAATAAGATGCTGAGTATATTGCTCGTAAGTTAAAGCACCTGACAGACACATTGCCCGTAACCGTTCATCCTGCCGCAGATGTGGTGGGATGGGACGAGTGGCGATCGGGTCGCTCATCAGTAGACGACCCCCTGGTTTTAACACCCGGAAAGCTTCTTGAAGCGCCCGATGCAGGTCAGCGGGTTCAAAGATATTAAATAGACAATTCTGCGCCACCACATCTACAGAGGCGTCTGGCACTGGGAGGGAGAAGGCATCGCCTTCCCGAATCTCCACAAAACTGGGGTCAAACCAGGAATTTTCTTGGGCAGCGATCGCTAAGTTCCGAGTCGCTGCCTCGCGCATCGCCGCCACTGGATCGACGGCAATCACCCCACCCGGACGGCGAGAAAAATAAGCAAATTGCAGCGCTTCCAAACCACCGCCAACGCCGACATATAGCACCGTCGGGTCATTAGCGAGTTCAGCGGCATGGACGGTAGTACCGCAACCGTAGTTCATCTCCTGCATCTGAGGCGAAATTTTTAGTCCTGGCAGTTGCAGGGGACTGCTTTGGACACAACAAAGTCCGACTTGTGGCGTCTGCGCTACTTCACTATAAAACTCAGCAGCAGTTTCGAGATAGCTCACTCAAATATTCTCCTAGATTGGCGTTGCGACTTTTTAGCAAATTGCTAAAAATACTCTGATTCCAATCTATAAGGCTATCAAATCCCTAATAAATGAGCATTGCCTGAAAAAGGACTCTCCCCAGCGCTACCAACTTTTCCCCTGGTCTGCTAAGGCGAAGTTAACATAGAGCCATAGGAATTTATACTGTGCTGGACTCAAAAGTGGAAACTGGTTCGCAAGAAAAGTGTTTGGAGCAAGATCGGCGTTGCGTCATCGTTTGCCAGTACCGTTCCTGTTTGGTAAATGGAAGCGCAGAGGTACTTGCCGCTTTTGAGAGTGCTGATATTCCCGGAGTCATGGTGACGGGGAGCGGTTGCCAGGGACAGTGCAGCTGTGGTCCTACAGTGCGAATTGTCCCGGAAGAAACTTGGTACTGCCGAGTTCAACCCAGCGATGTCCAGACGATCGTTGAACAACATTTACAAAAAGGGGAACCAATAGAAGCAAAGCTGAATCCCAGAATTCACATGAGAATCAGTTTTTGAAGTGATTTTCACTCCGATAACTGCCGCCGTGTCAAGTTTTCTCAGATGTAGGTTGGTTACTTGCTTAAATCAAGCAGTTTTTGTGGCAGTTGAACGACACGGCGATCGCGCATCCCTGTGATGTAGATCAAAAGCCGCTCGTTGTATTTCTAGGCTTTAATAGTTCAGTAGAACGCTGTATAAGGCTCATCAATATGCCTACTTATACCGGAATTTCCAGTGAAGCTTTTAGACATCCCCTCGACCGACAAGCCGAGCAAGCCTTACGCAGCGTGCCTGGATTTGATATGGTTGCCCGTAAATTTGTGGAATTTGCCTCTGAGCGTCCCCAGTTTGTCTACCACATGGGCAATAGCATTCAGGTCGGGCCGCGTCAGTATGCTAGCATCTATGGCATTTTCCGGGAATGCTTGCGCGATCTGGACGTTTACCCAGAACCAACGCTTTTCGTTTCCCAAGCGCCTTGGGTTAATGCCAGCGCCCTCGGACAAGAACGCCCTTATGTGATCCTGAACTCTGGACTTTTAGACCTGCTCAACGAAGCGGAACTTCGGGCAGTCATTGCACATGAATTAGGACATATTAAATGCGGTCACACGACCTTACGTCAGATGGCGGTTTGGGCTTTGCAAGCCGTCAACTTTATCGGGAATGCGACCTTTGGCTTCAGCACTTTGGTCAGTACCGGCTTGGTTTTGGCGTTTATTGAATGGAGCCGTAAAGCGGAATTATCAGCAGATCGAGCCGCTTTCCTGGTGACAGACGACCTGAATCCGGTGATGCACTTAATGATGAAATTTGCTGGTGGCAGCGCCCGTTATGCCAATGAAGTAAATTTAGATGAATTTATTCGTCAATCGCAAAAATATCAGGAATTGGACGAAGACGGGTTGAATCAAGTCTACAAGTTCTTACTTTACAATAACTTTACTCAAGGTTGGTTTACGACCCATCCCTTTACGGTCGATCGCCTTCACCATTTGCAGGAGTGGGCAAACTCAGAGGAATATCGTCAGATTCGCCGGGGCAATTACCAACGTTCCCCTGTACAGGGCGCGGTGAATGTCCCATCAGAAACAGCTGTTAATGAGGTGGATGCGCTACAGCGTCAAATTGAGGAATTGCAAGAACAAATTAACCGTCTCCGGTCTGAATCCGAAGATCCTTAGCGGTTGAGAGCAAGTTCCCCAAGCGTATGTATTTTCAAGGATTGCTATGGGCAGTCAAGTCAAGTACTATACACTGCAATTAGCATTGACGCTGGGTGCCATCTACTTTCTCTCTTCACACTCTAAGGAAGGACTCAATAGTCCTAATTAAGGAATGGTCAGGGACATTCTATCAGATGGATATCAGGCCGAGTTTCGTGTCATTTCCAACCAGCCAGATCGAGATATGATCTATCGTTTTTTGGTGGACATTGTTCAGCAATGGCCTCCAGAAGCCGTTCTGCAAGAATTTAAGCAGTTATTTATTTATTACAGTCCTAACGCTGTTAATACCAACGCGGTCAAAGCGCTTTCAGACATTATCTTTGCGAATGATGAAGAAGAATTTAAAAACACCCTAAAGCGCTCTTGTTATATCCTCATCAATAATTGGGAAACGACGCGAAGCTATAAAGCAATTAAAGAATTAGTTTTAGTATTTAGCGATTTAAATATTAGCAAGTCAACCTTGTCTCCAAGTTTAAGTAAGTTGAGACTTTGGCTTGTAAATTTTATTAAAAGCCAAGACTATCAAGATTTAAAGATATTTGCTGCTAGATACGAAGAACATGAAGCAACCCATTGGAGCCATCGTTATACTTCTTATCTGTTAGTTCCTCAATATGCGAATCTCTCAAACCCCGTCGAACAGCGGGAAGCCGCCAGAGCATTGTCGCAAGAACTGAAAGATCGCTTTAAGTTTGAGCTAGCAATGTATACCACGCGATCGCAGTCGGCGATGCCAAGAGAAATTTTGCCTAAAAACCCGACTGGTTTAGGGGATGAGGTACTGCGTCTGATCAAGACGATTGTTGCGAAACGGGGGCCATTTAGCTATACAAATCTGGCAAATATTTTTCTCCAACAAACTCAAGGACTTCTCTACAAAAATTTTAAGCATAGTCTACAAAAGTATTTAATTTTTTCTGTGGAAAACAGAAAATTTGTAGAGGTCTTGAAAACAAAATTAGAAGAAAAGCTAGATGTTGTATATGAAAATCATCATGAAGAAACGCTAGATGATGCCCTGTTGTTAAGAACCTGTAATCGGGTGATCGAATATTTAACGACTGAAAATCATCGGGAACCTTCGCCTCTATTTATTTTATTGATGTCGCAAGGGCATCCTTTGACTTTAGTAATCGTACTGCTGAAAATTTTATTAATTTGTAAAAATGTTCGCACCCATTTAGAAACTTGCATTGCTGAGTTAATCAAATACTATATGCACTATCCGGAAGAGGATTGCAAGTGGGTCGTGAATTTCTTTGAAATATTTCATATAACCTTTGCTATCTATGGTGAAAACGTTCAATACAATTTGATCAAGATGAACGGAAATGGCACGAAGAAGCTGCCTAACGGGACGGCACAGATGTATCGAGTTTTTTCTCAACTGAAGTTAGATAGCGATATAAAAGCTGCAACTTCTGCGATCGCAGAGGCGATGTCAGATCAAGTTGCAGAGGATTAGGTTTCTGGCTACTCGTTGAAAGCGGGACAGGGGAACCCCACCCATAATCCCTCCCCGGTTTTCGGTGAGGGGAACCTGGATTGAGGGGGAATAAAGTTGTCATAGCTGTAGTTGATAGCCCTTTTAGCGATCCTTCAGCTCGCTCAAAGTTGCCAATCCAGCAGCGGCGGCTTCCGCTAAAATACTCACCAAGCGGAATAGGGCGACGACGCTGAGGAGAATGGCGGCAGAAAAATGTTGACCGAATAGAGCGATCGCTGTCGCTTCAAATACCCCGATTCCCCCAGGTGCGCCGGGAACAATCAAACCCAACAGCCATGACAAACTAAACCCACTCAGCAGCATTGGGATTTGATTGGGATTCACTGGTGTCAGAGCTAGCATGGCAAACAAAAACCCCGCGCCACGCAGTAACAAAAAGCCAATTTCTCCCAACAAAGGAAATAGAGGATAGCGCTCAAGTCGAAAAGAAGCTTCTGCCGTTTCTGTGGGGGGTTGAGAAGCTGAAGCAGAGATAGCATTTTCTTCTCCCCCACGCCTCTGCGCCCCTGCACCTCTTGCTTTCTTTCCCTTCAATTTACTTGCCAACTGCATCAGCGGGTTCAAAATTCGGGGATGAAC
Source organism: Trichocoleus sp. AS-A1 (assembly GCF_039962015.1). Lineage (NCBI taxonomy): Bacteria > Bacillati > Cyanobacteriota > Cyanophyceae > Leptolyngbyales > Trichocoleusaceae > Trichocoleus > Trichocoleus sp. AS-A1. Next base: position 28,479 of record NZ_JAMPKG010000025.1, read on the forward strand.
GCCCAGCAAAACCACACCCAAACCCAGAAGTTGTAAGGTTCTCGTCTGGGTATTCTGAGGGACACCTGCCCAACCAAACTGGCTACCTGCTAAGGCAACTAATAAAGCGGCAGCCGCCATCAGCAGGGGTTCGAGTAACACGCTGAGAGTCGCGGCACCGAAAGAACCCCCGTGGGATGTCACCGCCACGATGCGCCCGTAGTAGTGCCAGACATTCCCTGGTAAATACTTGGCAAGGTTGGTTTTCAGGTAAACTTGGAGCGCCCATCGAGGCTGAACGGGTTGCCGGAACGATTGCAAAATCCAACTCCAGACGAATCCAGACCAAGTATGAGCCAGTAAAGTAATCAAAAAGGCGATCGCTAGATTTGTCCATCCCGCACCAGTCATTCGGATGGCTGCGACTTCCCGCCAATTGTCTTTGAGAGCTTTTGCCAAAAAAAATAGCGTCCCGCCGAGAATCACCCAGCGCAAGTACGGCTTCAGGGATGACCAAATTTTTTTCATGACCTTTCACACTGGGTAGCGAGTTGAGGCAAATACCTCATCCTAGAGTATGAGAATACCAAAGTGAGAACGGTAGCGAGTCTGTAACTTTTGCCAGAGGGAGCGATCGCTCTTCTGTTTCTACACTTTGCAGACATTCGCGAACAATTTCCCAGCCAAGCTTGGCACATCTGGGATACGGATAACGATCCGCTACCTGATGGTGAGGCAAGTTTGATGTGAGCGATCGCGTTTGAGGCAGCGATGCCCAGACCCATCTGATGCTGAAAGATTGAGAAAAATCAGCCAAGTTCTAGGCTGAGCGATGTTTTTAGCTGGCATGGTCGCGAACCAACCAATATCACCGTAGTTTTGCTTATTTTTTAGGAATCTCTCTACGGTTAGAGAGAGGTTGCTTTTAGTTGCAACCAGAATGTGACCTGCGCTAGAGGTAGGAACACTGTAGCTTTTGTATTGTTTATGACAGTTCGTAAAAATCTTGGGAGTAGTGTGTGAAACACTTAACTGCTTTCTTTAAAAAACTACGGTTACGTCAAATATTGACCGTTTTTTTGGCAGGCGCGTTGCTAATTGTTACCAGCGCTTGTAACAATGGCGATTCTTTAGGGGCACGTCCACAAAATCCCCCCGTGCAAATGGGAGGGAACAACAATCCCCACAGCAATGGTGGAGATGGCTACACGAATTACAAAATGTCTACCGATCCTAACGTCAGCAAAACAGCGAATCCACGCGATCGCGCTGACTTGCAGATCCTGTCCAATCAGTTAATTGCTACCAGCGATTCTGAAATCCTCTACCCGGGTGCTGAGACACCAGCAGGTCGAGCCGCAAAGGAAAAAGAATTGCCCATAAAAACTTCAGAGGATTTTGAAGTCTCTGGAGCTGGAGGTCGTCAACCTATAATCAATCGCAGCGATCCTAATGCCAAGATATTAGAAAGTATCGGTGAAGAGTTCAAAGAGGCTTCCAGCTTCATCAAAGATAAATCAGATGAAGCCGGTCAGAGACCTGAAATGCAAAGCAACCCTGCTTTGCACAAATAAGCAAATAATTGAGATTTTCGATTGGCAGTCAATCGAAAATCTCGGATTGCAATGCTAACCAAAACAACCATTGACTCGTACAGAAAAAGGAGTTTTTTTGATGAACAGCGTAATTAATTGGTTGAAAAAAATCAACTTGGGCAAAATCCTGACCGTGTTTTTGTCCGCCACGATCATTTTTGTTACCACCGCTTGTAATGGTGGGGCACAAGCGAAGACCGCCGACCAAATTAGGGAGGACGTTCCTACAGGTGCCTTAACCAATGAGTATAAAGGTGGGATGAACGACTATAGCGATACCGATCCCAGAAGAGACACCTCAGGCGTAGCAGCTAAGGCAAAAGGCCTAATTGACAATGCTGAGCGCCACGTAATTGACGAGACCGATGACGTAGGTACAAACACCAAGCGGATTCTGGATAAGAAGGGCGAAAACGCTAAACAGTTCGGTGAGAATGTCAAGCAAAATACCGACGCAATTGGCGACAAAGCGCAAAAATCGGCTAGTGATTTTGCTAAGGGAACAAAGCAGGGAATTGAAAATCTCAAGGGCAATACTCAGGATGCAACCAAAGACCTGGGTAAAGGAACGCAGCAGGCAGCTGACAATGTCCAGGAAAATAGTAAATATGCAGGCAGAAATGTAATTGAGAGTGCTAAGCGGGCAGCAGACAAGGCTGCTGATGCGATTGATTAGCAGCGTCTGGAATTAAATAAACACCGGACTCAATCAATGATTCTAGGGGCGGGATAATCCTGCCCCTATTTGCTTTTGTATCCCTATAGCGGTTCTAACTTGAGTGCTATATCTACTCGGAACCTCACCCCCAGCCCCTCTCCGTTCACGGAGAGGGGAGAATATTGAACCCCTCTAGTTAAAGGAAAGGTCGAAGGGCAAGGGTGGGGTTAAACCGTACTGCATCGAATAGAAAATTGTGATACTACCGTGTCAGGGTTTCTCCGGGAGAATCCTTTCGGAGAAACCGGATCAAAAATACATAACCTCAGCCTGACTAAAGATATAGCCGAATAGAACACACACTCTCGGCTATTGAAATGAAAAAATTTCTAACCGTTGTGCTGTCTCCAACTGAGGTGGCGAAGCAGCTGGCATCTGACTGTCCTGGCTATAGCGCAGCAACCCATGAAAGTATTGCTCTGTGGCTGGTGGGAGAGGACGGAGAGCGTTTTGAAACGTTTAATGCAACTCAGAGGGTAATTGCCTTGCAAGCGATGGATTATCGCTATCGCATTTTACGGCAACGCTACTTAGGCGTGGCACCAGAGCGTGCTTATTGCAACTTGACGACTCGGCTGGGGAGTTTAGTATTGCTGAAGAATAAAATTCGGACTTGGGTGGCGCTATCGCGCGATCGCTCGGCAACGGTTGTCGATGTGTTGCAAGAAGTCATTCAGGAATTATTGCATCGCGATCGCTACATTCAACAGCAAATTGCCTGGATTAGCAAATGTACTTCAGACGCTCGCTTAGGCAACTCTCTACTGATGAGCAGCATCGAAGAATACTGTCTCAGACCAATTCGCAACCAGCCACTTTTAGTTTATAGATTTTTTAACTATCTACGTCGTTCCCGGCGGGGAGGGATGACTCATATCCCCGATGGTGAACTGGTGCGACTGATTTCTGAGGAAGTGGTGTCCCACGAGACAAACAATCCGGTAAGTTTCCTCGATACCCACGCAGTTGCAGAGTATCAAGACAATCAAGCAATTGAAGAACAAATGTTTCTGCGGACAACCGTAAAGCAGGAGTTTTACAACTATTTAGCCGAAAATGTCAGTCGAGAAGCAGCGGTTTGGCTGGAACTTTACCTCGCTGGCAATTCTCAACAAGCGATCGCTCGCGCCTTGAATTTGCGGACTAGGGAAGTCTATCGTCTGCGGGAAAAAGTCAGTTACCATGCAATTCGCATTTTTGCTCGAAAAACAAAGCCGGAGCTAGTCGCAAGCTGGCTAAAACCCGCCGCAGCAGGTAGAACGTCTGAGCAACTTGTGGCGATAGGAATGGAAAAGTAGCCGAGTGAAGTTTGGGGAAAAGCGGGAATTTCTTGAAGATGTCACTCGCTTTGTTTAAAGTTATCCTTATCGTTTTTAGCCGTTCAATCAGCTCCCCCAAACTTGCCTCAATTGACTTCGATCGGCATCCTGGTTTACGCGAGGCAAGGATGAGGAATTTCAGAGTCGCTTTGCATTTGCACAATTGAGTGAAATAACGATGGGTACGGCATCGAGATACTGGCTTTTGATGAGAATTGATAGTTTCGGCAAGTGTCGAACTGAAGAAGTTGAGTCGGCAAAAGCCTTTTTCTTGACTCAATTTCCCGAACTCTCTGACCGAGAGGATATGCCAGACCGGGAAATTCAACGCCAACTCATGCAGTGGTTCCAGAACGATGACACTCGCCGTCAGATGGCTGAGGTGTGTCTGCGCTGCTTTATCTCTCATCAAATTCAAGAATTTTGCTTAGAACTAGAGCAGAAGTTTGGCAAAAACCATGACTTCACCAGTATGGAGCTGTTGCCGTTGGTACTCGATAGCACTTTGCGTTCTCCGCGTCAGGAAATGGATGAAAGCCGGACAAACTATCCATCTGTAACCGCTCGAATTTTGCAAACCTTTGACCCGGATAAGAGTAAATTATCGACTTGGACGGTCAGGATGGTAAAAAGCGATCGCTTCCTCAAACGATTCTTACTCGAACACGGAATTGAGCAAGTAACTGACTGGATGATTCTGAGTTACATGAACCCCGGACGATTACAGCGAGTTTTATTAGAGTTTGACCGGACACCAGCAGAAATCAACCAAACACTTCAGCTACTTGATAGCTACCATCAGATTTATCGCACCCAACTTTTGCAGCACCGAAAGGCTGGAGAGAAAAGCCGATATCCAGACCCAACCGCCTTGCAATTGCGTCAAATGGCTGAACAATTATCAGCTACTCGGACAATATCTCCCGAACAAATCTTAAGAGAATTGCAAGAACTCGCGCAGTTGCTCAGAGCCGAACGCCTCCGGACTCGCAAAGGCTTACCGTTAGATAATTCAGGAAATCCTGCGGAAATAAATAGAACATCCAGTGAGGATGATTCTAATGAGCAATCAGAGTTCTTAGCAGGTTATCACCAGCAATTTAATACCTGTTTAGCTCAGTCCGTCAAGCAGGTCATTCAAGCTCGCTTTATCTATTTGCAATCCAAGAAAAATCAGAAAGCGCAAAACTTCCTCAAGGCACTTCATTTATTTCACTGTCAGGGAGTTCCCATGAAAGAAATTGCTCCCCAACTCGGCTTAAAAGACCAGCCTCAAGTAAGCCGCCTGCTGGAACTCAAAAACTTACGCAGCGATATCGGACGCCGAACATTATTGTGCTTGAGAGCTTGCGTTTTAAAGTTAGCTCAATGTTACGTTAATCCCGTGCAGCTCCAAAATTTGGAGTCAAAAGTCCAACTCATTTTAGATAAAGAGATTTCTACAGAGATTGAGAAGGCAAAAAAAGAATCTCACATAGGACACAATCGAGTGATGAACAGTCAACTAGCTGCAACGATTTGTAACCATCTTAATAGCCAGAAAGAAGAACGAGCATGAATTACTTAACAGATTTGACAGATGATTGGGTCGAATTTGAAGAATTGGCAGAAACAATTCCTTTAGAATCGGAGCAGCTTGACCAAGCTGTAGAATTGAGTAACCAAGTAGGGAAAGAAGACCGAAAATGGCAAATTTATCTTCAAGCTTTAAGTTTATTGAGTTTTGAGGAATGGCTCCGGAAACGAGAACCGGAAATTTCTCTAAACAGAGAACACTCTTCAGTTTTGCAACCTCAGTATGTTAATGCAATTGACGCCGTTTTTAATTTGAGAGTTGGCGAATTTAAAGTTTGTTTAATCCCTACTATCACCTTAACCGATAAAGAAGTCACTATCCCTAGAGCTGTAGTAGATTTACCAGAATTTACAGCTCATTTTTATGTAGTTATTGGTATTGAGGAAGACTTAGGAATTTCAGCAATTAGAGGTTTTTTGCGTCATGACCAACTGATTAATTATCAACCGCAATTACAATCGGAAGTGGATTGGAATTATCAGATTTCGATTGATTTTTTAAATCGAGAGCCTAATGAACTATTGCTTTATTTGCAATGTTTAATTCCATCAGCAATTCCTTTACCTGAAATCCCAACGAATCGTCAGGCTACCTTAGCTCGAATGCAGTCAACCCTATTAACATTATTACCCCAACTGCGTAACCGTCCTTTGTGGCAAGTCTTGACGTGGGAGCAGGGAACAGCAGTCCTAACGACGCCGGATTTACTCAATTGGCTCTACCAGCCGCTAACTGAGAATACAGCAACCGTTACCAACCATCTATCAGAGTTGCTGCAAATCTTGACTCAGCAAGCAGTAAATGTCAGGAACTGGTTACGCAACCAAGTGGATGAAGTAATGCAAGAATTGTCCTGGGAAGCCTTGCCAGCACCGTCTCCTTTGCGCGGAACTGAGCCACTAAGAGAGTTGCCAGCATCATTCTCCATCCGCAGAAACGAACAAAACCCATCTCAAGAATTAGATGAAATTTTGATAGAAATTAGTCGCAATAATCAGTTAGAGATTCCAGCCAATACGGGTCGTGCTTACCGAGACTTAACCCTAGGAAATCGGGTGCGGCTGTATGCTGTTACCTGGTCTTTCCCGGATGATGATGGCTGGACGTTATTGCTGATATTGAAGGCGATTTCTGGAAATGAACCTGACGATGAGATGACTTTGCGAGTAAGCGATCGCGTGGAAGTTTTGGCAGAAGATACACTGCACTTAGATGGGGACGAGGACTATATTTTTACTCAAGTGGCGGGGACTTATCAAGATAAATTTCTCGCAACCATTACCTCGGAAACTGGGGAATTCCAAACTTTGCCGCCGTTTGAATTTATTTTATAACTCCTCGAAAATCATCAGAGGCAGGACAACTCCGACCTCCGCAAAATCCAAAATCCAAAATTAAATGATGGATAGAATAGTTTTTAAGCTTAGGGTTAAGCAAGTTGGCACTGTTTGCGACTTTGAGTTGTCTTGGGGGAAAGGAAAAATACTCTCTGTAGAGCTGAATTATCCCCTCTCGCTGACCAGGAGTTACGAACAGTGGCAAAGCGCCTATCTCAACTACTATAGGCGGCTGCGAGGGCACAAGGTCATCAGCGGTAAAGGCACTCTCCCAGTTGATCGACATCGCGAACTGGTGAATGCAGAGGTTCAGCTAGGGGAAGAATTTCAACACTGGTTGCTCACTCCTGAATTAGTTAGTATTCGCCGCGAGATTGTCAAGGCGGCTCATAAACCGGAACATCATACGGTTGAGGTGTTCCTGACTTGCACTCCTCTAGAACTGGCGCGATTACCGTGGGAAATTTGGGAAATTGGGACGGATTTGGGTGCTACTCAACAAATACGCATTGCTCGCACTCCCGCCAATATTCTGAATGAACCCGTTCGTCCGATTCGCCGTAAAGCTAGGGTTTTAGCAATTTTAGGGGATGACACTGGCTTGAATTTGGAAGCTGACCGAGAAGCACTGCGATCGCTTGATCGTGTTGCAGATATTCAGTTGATTGGTTGGAAACGGAACCAGGGGAAAGCTGAACTGAATATCCCTAAGAATATAGAGGCTCGATTTTTTGATGCTGATGCACTCAAAATGGAGATCCAGAAAGCGATCGCATCTGAGCCAGGTTGGGATATCTTATTTTTTGCCGGACACAGTAATGAAACTGTCCTGACGGGTGGAGAATTAGGCATTGCACCACACACCTCAATCTCGATTTGGGAAATTGAAGAGTCACTGAAACAGGCGAAAAAACGGGGACTTCAGTTTGCAATTTTCAACTCGTGTAGTGGCATGAATATTGCCGAATCCTTGATTAACTTGGGATTGAGCCAGGTAGCAGTAATGCGGGAACCGATTCACAATCAGGTAGCACAAGAATTTTTGGTGCAGTTTCTCGCCAGTTTGACTCAATACAAGGATGTTCATTCAGCTTTGCTGGAGGCAAGTTTATTTCTTAAACAACAGGAAAAGCATCTTTCCTACCCTTCTGCTTACCTGGTTCCCTCCCTATTTCGGCATCCAGAAGCCGAGCTGTTTTGCATTAAACCTTTTGGCTTTTTTGACACACTAAACCGCTGGTTGCCAACGAAAAAAGAAGCCTGTTGGCTAGGCGCTATCCTGTTTTTAAGTTTATTGCCACCCGTACAAAACTTATTATTAGAACCGCGCATTTTACTTCAAGCCTTCTATCGCCAAGTCACCTTCCAAGTGCCAGCCAAAGGAAGTTCACCCGTGCGACTTATCCAAATTGATGAGGAATCTCTAAAGGCTGATGCGGATAAAATTAAACAAATTTACCCTATCGATTATCGTTATGTAGCATTACTGTTGAATCGGGTTTCTGAATTAGAAGCTAAAACCGTCGGCATTGATTATATCTTAGATGATAAAAAGCAACCGAATAACAGTTTAAAACTTAAGCAATCGGTACAGAATATTGTTAATAAAAATACTTGGTTGGTATTTGGTTCTGGAGAGGGAGAATCCACTCCTAGGTCAGGAGTAAGCAAGAATATTGCTAACCTCAATTGGAGTTTGGAAGGGGATATCATGTTCTTCCCTTGGTATGTTGAACTTTTGCCAGCAGAACCCAAAAGTTCACAGATGTATCCTTTTGCTTATCTCTTAGCTATAGCGTATGTGTTGAATCAAGAATTACCACTGAATTTACCGCAACCCAATTTGCAGGCTCGAACAAATTTTAATTCCTCAGCGATTAACTATTTAAATCAAATAAGCCAACCCAACCAGAAAATAGCTTTTTTACAAGAAATTCGCCTTCATTCACTTACCCGCTTTTCTCAAAATTTTATTCAAGCGTGGTTGCATCCAATTATTGACTTTTCTATTCCCCCCGAATCTGCCTACGAACGCATTTCTGCCTGTAAGTTACTAGGAGATTGCCTAGGAAAAGGAAAAGTACCAGACACCTTTAAGAATGAAGTGGTGTTGATTACCCCAGGTGGATATAAAGGAGCCGGGTTAGAAGGAGAAAATGAAGATAATTATGCGATTCCTTTAGCGGTCGGTTTCTGGCGCGGTTGGGAGGAGGAAAATTTTCCTGGCGGTGAAGCTCATGCTTATATGCTTCATCATTTATTAACGCGGCGATTGGTGATACCTATCCCCGATTTATGGATGATTTTACTTTCAGGATTGCTGGGGAAAGGCGTAACGCTGATGTTACAGGATAATCTTCATCAACGGCAACGCTGGGTAATGAAGTTAGGAACGGCTACAACCATTTATATCATCGCCTCCTTGCAAATCTATATATCGGCGGCGATGTTATTACCTTGGTTTTTACCAACAGTTTTGTTTTGGAATTATATTCGTTTAGCATTCAGGGAAAAGTCTCATGTTTAACTTAAAAAAACTCCAATCAATTTTGTTAATATCTGCCTTGATTACAACTTCTTCTTCAGTGCCTCTACAAGCGGCAATCAGACAACAACCGCATCCCGTCCTAACAGAAAGCAATGAGACATATCTAGCTTTATCATGGGGTGATATCTGGAAGAAATTACGTCGTAAAAGGAAAGGAGGGGGCGGGAGAGGAGGAGCGATTTGCGCGATCGCTCCCTCTAAACTGGTAGACGCAGATTCGCTTCATTCAAAACAAGGGGAAATCCTTGAGATTTGGAGCGATCGCCCTCTGTTTCTCTGGAATATCCCAGGTGGAACGGTAACGCGAATTGAGCTATCTCGTCAGGGGGATAAAGAGGCATTCTGGAACCGACCAATTAAAGGAGAGACAAGGGCGGTTTATGATGGGGAACCATTGCAACCTGGACAGTCTTATGTATGGAAATTGTCTGCTTCAGAGCCGTACCCAATTGAAACCAGCGTCATGTTTCAAGTGATGGAACCGGAAACACGCGATCGCATTTCAGCCGAATTGATCTCAATAGCACTCGTACAGCAGCTTAAAGACCCATCACCAGAGGCTTTGGCAATGGAGAAAGCCTACTATTTTGCCGAACGCGAACTCTGGTCAGATGCGCTGCGGGAACTCTATTCGGTGCCAAATCCCTCAGCGGAATTAAGGAATGCGATCGCGCTTCTTCAAGCTCATGATTTCTGTGCAGAAGATGAGCCAAACGTTTCTGCATCTCAATAGGCTACGGCTTGGGTTTTTACATAAGTACCCCTTGCCCAAGGATATTATATGTAAGCGGACAATATCTTAAACGCTGCGATCGCACTCCTACAGCTATGGAATTAAAAAGATTTTTCTTGCTTGCGTCTAGCACAGTTCTACTGACTGGGTTGCAGACTTGTTGGCTGAATTTTCCGGTGACATTTAGTGGATCTGCGGTGATGGCGCAGACGGTTGAGGAGAGGAAGGCGCAAGCAGATAAACTTTATCAGCAAGGTAATCAGCAGTATAAGACTAGCCAATTTCAGGAAGCATTACAGTCTTTTCAAGAAGCGCTCTTAATTTATCGGGAACTAAAAGATACCAAAGGCGAAGCATTAACCGTGAACTACATCGGGTTAATTTATCGCAGTCTCAGCCAATATCCAGAAGCCCTGAAATTTTATCGGCAAGGTTTAGAGATTTTCAGAAAACTCGGCGATCGCTGGAACGAAGGAACTGCACTTAACAACATTGGCTCAGTTTATAGAAGCTCAGATCAATATGCTCAAGCACGAGATTTCTTTCAGCAAGCCTTATCTATTCGTCGAAAAGTTCAGGATCGCGAAGGCGAAGGGGTAACTCTTAGTAACCTTGGAACGATTTATCATGGTTTGGGTCAATATTCTCAAGCATTGGAATTATACGAGCAAGCCTTAGTTATTCGTAGAGAAGTTGGTGATTTTCAAGGTGAAGTAGTAACCCTCCTTAGCTTGGGAGTTATCTATTATGATTTAGGTCAATATAATCAAGCACTGGAAACTTATCAGCAAGCTTTGAATGTAAGCAGAAAAATTAATAACAAAAATGGAGAAGCTCTTGTTCTGAATTCAATGGGAACAGTTTATATGAGCCAGGGTGACTATTCCAAAGCATTAAATTTGTATCAGCAAGCTTTAATTATTACTAGAAAAATTGGCGTGACTGGTCTGGAAGCAGCGCTACTCAACAATATTGCCGAATTTTATAGATATCAAGGTCAATATTCGCAAGCATTAGATTTTTATCAGCAATCTCTAGTTATATATAGGAAAATTGGCAGCTTTGGTGGTGAAGAAACAGCTATTAACAACATGGGTAAAACTTATGATAATCAAGGTGATTATTCCCAAGCGCTGAAACTTTTTCAACAGGCTTTAACTATTTCCAGGAAAATAGAGAATTATCCAGGTGAAGGACGAATTCTGAGAAATATGGGTAGTAACCTCTATCAATCTGGGAAGCTAGCGGAAGCTACAAAAACCCTAACCGCTGGAATTAAGGCTTTAGAGTCTCTACGGTCAGGATTGAGTGATAGCAATAAAGTATCAATTTTTGAAACCCAGGCTAGTATCTACCGTCTACTCCAACAAGTTTTTATTGCCCAAAATAACATTAATGATGCTTTAGAAATTGCTGAACGAGGGCGTGCAAGAGCATTTGTGGAGCTATTGGTAAAGAGATTATCTTCAGAAACTAGAGGTAACGTTACTTCCCCACCACCACCAAATATTGCCCAAATTACACAAATTGCCAAAGCTCAAAATGCGACTCTCGTTCAATATTCAATTATTGATGATGACTTTAAAAGTCAAAATAAATCGCAAGTCAAGCAAACAGACCTTTACATTTGGGTGATTAAACCTACAGGCGAAGTAACCTTCCGCAAAGTTGACCTAAAACCATTGCAGCAAAAAAATACCTCTTTAAAAGACCTTGTTAGCTCTAGCCGTGACTCAATCGGAGTAGACGATCGCAGTATTTTTAAAGCAGAAGTTGTAAATCCAGGTAATCAAGAAAACTCAGCCAAAAGCTTACAGCAACTTCATCAACTATTAATTTCGCCCATCGCCGACCTTCTGCCCACCGACCAAAATCAGCGTATAATTTTTGTCCCGCAAGGTGAATTATTTGTAGTTCCCTTCGCCGCACTGCAAGATAAAGATGGCAAATACTTAATTGAAAAACATACAATTTTGTCCGCACCTTCAATTCAGGTACTAGAACTAACACGCGCCTCACGGGAAAAGGTGAAGCAAGCATCCGCCAAAGATGCCATCATCATAGGAAATCCCACCATGCCCAGCGTAGCGCCTAAAATTGGAGAAAAGCCGCAACAGCTAGCTTCCTTACCAGGAGCAAAACGAGAAGCCGAAGAGATTGCTCCTTTATTGAACACCAACGCCCTTACTGGCAATGCAGCCACCAAAACTGCTGTTTTATCACGAATATCTCAAGCTAGAATTGTGCATCTGGCAACCCACGGCTTATTTGATGATTTCCAGGGATTGCAAAGCGCGATCGCACTCGCACCCACTAGCAGCGATCGCGGTCTACTCACTGCCGAAGAAATCCTTAATCTGAAACTAAATGCAGATTTAGTTGTCCTGAGTGCTTGCAACACCGGACGCGGGCGCATCACGGGTGATGGGGTAATTGGACTATCCCGCTCTTTGTTTATCGCCGGTACTCCCAGCGTTGTTGTCTCCCTGTGGGCTGTCCCCGATGCTCCCACGGCTGAATTAATGACCGAGTTTTATACTAATCTTTACCAAAAGAAACTTGATAAAGCCCAATCCTTGCGCCAAGCAATGCTCAAGATGATGGAAACACACCGCGATAATCCTAGAGCTTGGGCAGCTTTTACCTTAATTGGTGAAGCTGAGTAGGAGCATCGGTTGAGTAATCAGAATTTACGTGTAGGGAGAAGCATATCCTTTCCAAAGGGTATACTTCGCCCCTACTTAAATATTCCCGAATAGGATACTAGGAGGAATTAGTAATGTCCCGTATTTCTCGCCGTCATTTCTTACAATTCGCTGGCTCAACTATAACTACTTTGGGATTGAGCCAGTTAGATATTATCAACAAAGGAAATCGCTACGCTCAAGTTCTGGCGCAAAATACCTCCCGCAAGCTTGCTCTTTTAGTGGGAATTAATGATTATCCAGCCAACGATCGCTTTCTTAGAAATCTGGAAGGATGCGTTACGGATGTCGCTTTGCAAGAAGAACTCTTGGTTCATCGTTTTGGTTTTAATCCCAGTGATATTGTCAAGTTGACGAGCAATCAAGCTCCCGCTCAACAGCCGACTCGCAACAATATTTTGACAGCGTTTGAAGAACACTTAATTAAACAAGCTAAACCGGGAGATGTGGTTGTTTTCCATTTTTCCGGTCACGGTTCTCGATTGCGCGACCCTAATCCTATCCAAGGTTGTTCTAATCAGGCATTCAATGATGAATTTAATAGCACTTTAGTCGTTGCCGATGAAGGACAAAAAGGTTTAGCACCGGACATCATGGGACGCACATTGTTTTTGTTGATGTCGGCTTTAAACACAGAAAATGTCACAGTCGTACTAGATAGTTGTTACTCTGGTGGTGGTACTCGTGGTAACTTTCGAGTGCGTTCCGTACCTGGTGATAAACTCAATCCCAGCCCTGAAGAAATCGCCTATCAAAAAGGCTGGATGGAACGGCTGCAACTGTCCGAAGCCGAACTCTCTCGTCGTCGCTGTGCAGGTGTTGCAAAAGGGGTTGTTTTTGCCTCTGCTCAACGAGAAGAAGAAGCTTTAGATGCTGAGTTCGATGGCTTTTCTGCTGGTGCGTTTACTTACCTGATGACGCAGTATCTCTGGCAAAAAAACGATACGGTGGGAAGCGCGCTCGCTCAAATCACTACTGGCATAAATTCGCTGTCTAGTCAAGTTCCTTTAGCAGATGGCGACCCCAAAAAACCAGTTTATTTCATCAACAAACAACTCCCTCCGACTGATGCCGTAATTACCAAAGTAGAAGCCGATAAGGCAACTTTGTGGTTGGGAGGAGTAGACTCTGAAAGTCTAGAAGCTTTCCAACCCGGTGCCACATTCGCAATTGTCGATGACAAAGGGCAAACATCGGGAAAATTGCAATTAATCTCTCCTCGTAGCGGCTTAAGGGGAGAAGCGAAACTGGTAGACAAAGCAACTAATACATCTCTAAAACCAGGGACGCTGCTGCAAGAAGCAAGTCGGGTTGTGCCAGCAGATTTGAAGTTAAGCATTGGTCTCGATCCGTCTTTAGCAGGAGAGACGAACGCGGCTAAACAGGAACTCTCCGCGATTAATCGCATTGCAGCGGTGCCTGCACAACCGGGAAATGTCCCCTATCCGGGAGGGGTGCAGTACATCTTCAGTCGGATGACGGCAGATTATCAGCAAAAACTGCAAAAGCAAGGGGCAAATCTTCCAGCCGTCGGCAGTATTGGTTTATTTACCGAAGGACTGGAACTGGTGCCGAAATCCTTTGGCGAACCAGGGGAAACGGTAACGGCAGCTGTGGAGCGTCTGGCAGCTAAACTCAAATCTCTGTTAGCAGTTCGGATTATTAAAAAGACTTTGAATGCCGATTCTTCGCAGCTTTCTGTAGAAGTTTCGATGAACTTGGTAGAACAACCCAATCAAACCCTTGCTAGAACTTCCAGTCGAGGTAGAAACACTCGTCAGGAGTTGGAACAAACTTATGCTAATAAGTTACCAGTGAATAAACTATTTCAGTTTCGAGTTACCAATCACGAGTCTAGCGACCTCTATCTGACCACTCTACTGATTGACTCGACTGGGGGATTAGTGGTGGTGTTTCCCTATCAGTGGCCTGCGTCAAATGAGACGATGAAATTACGACCCAATCAAACGCAACTAATTGGCGACCCGCAACAGATGAAATTGAGAGCGATCGCAACCGGAACCGGAGAAGCGCTAGTAATTGTCAGCCGTTCACCCCTTGAAAGAGCTGTCAAGACATTAGCATCTCTAGCCGCTGAACTAAATCAAGATAGAGGAGCGTTGGAGTTAAAAGAGCCAGTTGAGGTGATGGGCGATTTACTTGATGATTTGAGTAGCGATCGCGGTGGCATTGCTGTAGAAGCCATACCCATGAACACTTCAGAGATGGCTACTTTGTCAATCGCCTTTCAGGTAAGCGATTAGCGACTCACGGATTTAGGGGGAAAGAAAAAAGCATCTGAAACGGCTGTTGAGCAATTTCATCCTCAACTGAGGCAAGGAAATTGTCAAAATATTTACGAACAGCGCACTCTTCGGAATCTTTGGGAAGAAGTTGAGTGAATTTTTACATGACCTCCCAAGATGGGAGATATATATAAGCAGTTCGCTAACCCACTGCTAGAGAATTCTGCTATGAATTATCATCTGCGTCGCCTTAGCGTTGTTACTGCAACCTTGCTCATCTCGTTGAGTTGTCCGTTACAAGTGGTAGGGCTTACTTGGGGAAACAATACGGTTTTGGCGCAGGCGCAGACAACAGAACAACGCGATGATGAGGCGTTACGGCTGTATCAATTAGGTATTCAGCAGTTAAATAAAGGACAGTTTCGAGAGGCGTTAGAGACGTTTGAGCAGATTTTAATCACTTTTAAAGCAATTGGCCATCGCCAGGGAGAAGGGACAATCCTCCACAATATTGGGTTCGCTTACGCCAACTTGGGACAGTACCCACAAGCGTTGGCGTATTTTCAACAAGCTTTAGCAATTGCTCAAGAAATGAGTGACAAGGTAACAGAAGGTAAGACGCTCAACGGTATTGGGCAAGTTTACAACTCCCTGGGACAGTATTCACAAGCATTGGAGTCTTATCAAAAAGCCTTAGCGATTACTAAAAAAATTGGTGACAAGACAACAGAAGGTATGACGCTCACCAACATGGGGGTAGTTTATGACAACCTAGGACAGTACCCACAAGCCTTGGAGTCTTATCAGCAAGCCTTAGCGATTATCCAAGAAATTGGTAACAAGGTAGTAGTGTATGACAACCTGAGCCAGTACCCACAAGCATTGGAGTCTTATCAACAAGCCTTAGCGATTGTCCAAGAAATTGGTAACAAAGTAACGCAAGGGATAATCCTCAACAATATGGGAGTGGTTTATGGTCGCCTAGGACAGGACTCTCAAGCCTTGGAGTCTTATCAACAAGGCTTAGCAATTGCCCAAGAAATTGGTAACAAGGTGGGAGAAGGGACAACCCTCCACAATATTGGAGAAGTTTACCGCCACCAGGGACAGTACCCGCAAGCGTTGAAGTATTTTCAACAAGCTTTAGCCATTCGCACTGAAATTGGTAATCAGGCACAAGAAGGGACAACGCTCAACAATATGGGGGTCGTTAACCACAACCAGGGACAGTACCCACAAGCATTGAAGTATTTTCAACAAGCTTTAGCAATTGCTCAAGAAATGAGTGACA
This sequence comes from Trichocoleus sp. AS-A1, assembly GCF_039962015.1. Lineage (NCBI taxonomy): Bacteria > Bacillati > Cyanobacteriota > Cyanophyceae > Leptolyngbyales > Trichocoleusaceae > Trichocoleus > Trichocoleus sp. AS-A1. Next base: position 44,526 of record NZ_JAMPKG010000025.1, read on the forward strand.
AGGCAGCAGAAGGGATGGCACTCCACAATATTGGGGCAGCTTATGACAAGCGGGGACAGTACCCGCAAGCGTTGAAGTATTTTCAACAAGCTTTAGCCATTCGCACTGAAATTGGTGATAAAGCTGGGGAAAGTGCGACGCTCAACAATATTGGGGGAGTGTACAATACTCAAGGTAAATATGCTCAAGCCGAAACCACTTTATTCGCAGCTATTAAGATTCTGGAATCTCTACGAGCGCGACAATTAAGAGATGACCAAAAAATCTCTTTTTTTGAACAACAATCTGGTTCCTATAGCTTTCTGCAACAAGCCTTGGTTGCTCAAAATAAATTTGACAAAGCACTCTTAATTGCCGAGCGCAGTCGCGGTCGTGCTTTGGTAGAGTTATTAGATTCTAAATTAGCAGAAAACCCTAGCAATCTACCCGATATAAAACCTCCAACAATTCAAGAACTTAAGCAAGTTGCTTTTGAACAAAACGCAACACTCGTTCAGTATTCGATTGTTGATGAAGCCTTCAAAATAAAAGATAATAGAGAATGGCAACAAAAACTCTACATTTGGATAATTAAACCTACGGGTAAAATTGCTTTTAAAAAAGTAGACCTTAAATCTCTGAATCAATCCTTATCAGTTCTCGTTACCAACAGTCGTGATGATATCGGTGTTAGAGGTCGCAACATCTTTGATGTAACTGTTATTAATCCCCAAGGCGAAAACTCGACCAAAAATTTACAACAACTTCATAAACTACTCATTGCACCCATTGCAGACTTGCTCCCAAAAGACCCTAATGCGCGTGTCATCTTTATCCCGCAAAAATCGTTGTTTCTCGTCCCCTTCGCCGCACTACAAGACGAGCAAGGCAAATACTTAATCGAAAAACATACCATTCTCACTGCGCCTTCAATCCAAGTCTTAGATTTAACCCGCAAGCAAAAACGAATTGTGGAGACGCGAAATTGCACTTCGTGCCGCTTCGCTAACGCGTCTCTACAGGATGTATTAATTGTTGGTAATCCTACCATGCCTAAAATTAAAATTGGGAAATTAGAGGCAAACTTAGAGCCTCTGCCTGGTGCAGAAAAAGAAGCAATTCAAATTGCTAAATTATTCAATACCAAAGCACTTACAGGTAGCAATGCCACCAAAACGGCGGTAATGCAGAAAATGCAGAAAGCTCGTATCATCCATCTGGCTACCCACGGCTTACTTCATGATTTTAAAGGCTTCGGTGTTGTACCGGGAGCGATCGCGCTTGCTCCTTCTGGTACACCTGACGACGTAGTTGATGGTTTACTTACCGCAGGCGAAATCTTCGACATGAAACTAAGCGCCGATTTAGTGGTTCTCAGCGCTTGCGATACGGGACGCGGAGACATTACAGGCGATGGTGTGGTTGGCTTATCTCGGTCTTTAATTTCTGCGGGAGTACCCAGCGTCATGGTCTCGCTGTGGGCAGTTAATGATAATTCTACAGCCTTTTTGATGACCGAATTTTATCGCAATTTACAACAAAATCCTGACAAAGCGGTTTCCCTCCGTCAAGCAATGCTGACAGCAATGAAACAATATCCCAATCCTAAACAATGGGCGGCTTTCACCCTTATCGGAGAGTCCGAGTAACACTGCAAAACATTCGACTTTAGACAAATCTGTGCAATATCCAAACCAAGAAAGTCTTAATTATTATCCAGTAGCTGAAACTCTCTGCCCTCTTTTGCATAACTTCTCCTCGCTGGGATATATATACAAGCAGTTCGTTAACGTATAGGGAACATTGTCTATAAATTGTCATTCGTCCAATAAACGTGACTCAAAGGGTATGAGGGTAGTAGCAACGTCAAATACGTAACAAATAACAAAAGATAAAATATTAGGTAAGCAAATGGATAGTCAAATCTTAGGAGCGCACTACCAAATCCACCAGGAATTAGGAAAGAAAGCTGGTCGAAGGACACTTTTGTGTAGCGAACAAGCGACTGGAGAATTAGTGGTTGTCAAGTTACTAACTTTTAACAGTGATTTTGAGTGGGATGACCTCAAACTGTTTGAGCGGGAAGCAGAAGCTTTAAAAAACTTGTCACATCCAGCTATTCCTCGTTACTTAGACTATTTTGAGATAAACGCTTCCGAGCTAAAAGGATTCGCTCTCGTTCAAAGTTATATTCCTGCACAATCTTTGTCACACCATGTGAAAGCAGGTCGGATTTTGACTGAGATAGAAGTTAAAGAAATCGCTAACGCTATCTTAAAAATTTTGATTTACCTACACCGTCAAAATCCGCCATTGATTCACCGAGATATTAAACCCAGTAATATTTTATTGGGCGATAGGTCTGGTAATAGTGTTGGCAAAGTTTATCTGGTGGATTTTGGATCGGTGCAAACTGTCGCCGCCCAAGAAGGCGCAACTCGCACAGTAGTGGGAACTTATGGATATATGCCTCCAGAGCAATTTGGTGGACGTACAGTTCCCGCTTCAGATTTATACAGTTTAGGTGCAACGTTAATTTATTTATTAACAGGTGTCCATCCTACAGATTTACCACAGAGAGATTTTCGCATTCAATTCGAGCAAAAAGCTGATCTTAGTCTGACTTTTAGTGACTGGTTGCGGCGGATGTGCGAGCCAAACTTAGAAAATCGTTTTGATTCAGCATACCAAACTCTACAAGCTTTGAATCAAAATCCCAATCTTGTAGCTATCAATCGACCACTTATCAGGAGAATTCAACTTAGAAAAAGTAGCAAATTTCTAGAAATTTTCATGCCGCCAGAACACTTAGATTTTTTTGAAGTTTTGGGAACGTTTATTTTTATTTTATTTGCTATAGGAATTGGAACCCTGTTCTTGTACGCTTTGTTTGATGAATTCAATATGACTTATCTGCTACCTATAATATTTTTATTAGTGTACTTATATCTCCTTTCATCGTACTTTATTAGTAAAACACTTTATATAAACCAGGAAAAAGTTATTTTTACTAAAGAGTTGTTTGGATTTTTGAAATTTCATTTAGCTCCAGAATCACCGCGAGAAGAAATTGTCAAATTGGTTTATTTCTCCGAATACGTTGACCAACGTGAAAATTCTCACGGTAATAGATATTCAGTCACTGTGGGCGCACAATTGGAAATTTGGGCTGGGATTTATAAGTATAAATTTCCTGGTGGTAGCATAAATTTACCCAAAGAAGAAGTGCAATGGCTGGCAAAAGAATTAAGCACTTGGTTGGATTTGCCGATTTTATATGCAGATAAGCAAGTTTAAAAAAAATAAATTAGGGCGAACAGGTATTCAATACAATTAAATAATCCCTAGAACTATCGCTAAGTAAATATTCTGTTTGTTTCAATCGAAATTAGAAAAGTTTAAGGAGTAATATTGCTTATGCTAGTGAATAAGATATTAGACGATCGCTATCAAATTCAGCAGGAGTTAAGCAAAAAAAACGGACGAAAAACCCTTTTAGCGCATGATTTGCATACGTCAGAACTAGTAGTTATTAAATTACTATCATTAAGTAGTGATTTTGAATGGGATGACCTTAAATTATTTGAGCGAGAAGCGGAAACTCTAAAAAAACTCAATCATCCCTCCATTCCTCGTTATTTAAATTACTTCGATGTAAATTTACAAAACCTAAAAGGATTTGCTTTAGTACAAACCTATATTCCTGCAAAAACTCTAGAGCAATATTTACAAGCAGGTCGAACTTTCACTGAAGAAGAAGTAAAAGAAATAGCTCTATCTATTTTAGAAATTTTGATTTACTTGCACGAACAAAACCCACCTGTCATTCATCGCGATATCAAGCCAAGTAATATTTTATTAACCGATAGGTCTGGTAATAGTGTTGGTAACGTTTATTTAGTCGATTTTGGCTCTGTGCAAACTATTTCTGACAGCAAAGGTGGAACAATGACTATAGTAGGAACCTATGGCTATATGCCACCCGAACAATTTGGCGGACGCACTGTTGCTAGTTCTGATCTTTATGGTTTAGGTGCTACTTTAATTTATTTAGTAACCGGAACCCATCCCGCAGATTTACCACAAAAGGATTTTCGCATTCAATTTAGGCAAAAAGCTAATCTTACTCCAAGCTTTACCAACTGGTTGCAGCAGATGACGGAACCAAGGTTGGAAGAGCGTCTGGATTCTGCAAAGCTAGCGCTACAATCGCTTAATGAACCACGGTTAAATCTCATTTGTAAGTGTGTTAAAAAGCCATTCGGAAGTAAAATTAAATTAACCAAAAACATACATAGTATAGAAATTTTTATTCCTCCATCTGGCTTTTTTGACTTAATCAAAGCTGGGGCTAGTATGTTTTTTCTTACTCCAATTATTTGGGGTTTAACCTGGTTTTTAACTTTTCAGTTTTTTTCTCTGGGTTTGGTAACTATATTGTTCCTACTCTTCTTCTGGCTACCATTAATGTTTCTAAGTTTATGGGTATTAATTTTTTGGGTATGTTTCCCATATTCACTTATCGACTCTTTATTGGGTAAACGACAATTGCGTATAGAATCAGAGCTGATTTACTTCACCCATGAGTTGTTAGGATTTGAGTTTGAGTCTTTTCTCGCAACCAAAAATATTACTAAATTAATTTATAATCCAGGCGAATTTATTAATAAAGACAGAGAGCAATATCCAGATACTTTAGAAATTTGGGGTGAAAACCAAAAAATAAAAATTAGTAGCAGTATCAAATCAAATGTAGAAAAAGAATGGATAGCCCATGAATTAAGTGAGTGGTTAAATGTACCAATCAGACAAAATTAGCTGAGTTTTCGATTTGAAGAAATTTCAAATATACAACGGTTATTAAAGTTAAATAAATACTGCAAAGCTTTTCTAATTTACTATAGGACAAGGTATATATAAAATTAATCCATATAAATTAAAACAGCAGCTACCGGAACAATAGAAAGGCCAGTAATTCCTCTGAATTAACTAGTTGCATAACCTGCTACGCCAGATAGGAGTAGTAATTCCCCATGCTAGGAGAAGAATAGATATTTTGCGATCGCAATTAGGCGATCGCTACCCTTGGGGTTATGCGCGAGCATTACGGGGAACGGGAACGCCTTCGGAGTCAGCTTCACGCTACTTCCATTCCAGCGCAACGCCTGCAAGAAATCTGAGTGACACTGAATGACAAACAGTGCTAGCTATTCCAGCGAGAAGTGACTGTCTCGAAAATAGTCCAGAGTCCGGAGTCGAAGAAAAATCTTTATACGTTCGTTATAAACGTATTTCATGGGTATCTATCTTGTAAAACCTCTCCTATCCTGCGATTCCCAAGGATTTCGACATTTTTGTCTTCGTTGCGTTCTTCATCTATTGCATAAGTGCTGATGCTCCAAAGATATATATTCTGCGAGCGCACAGCCTTGTATATAAAACTCGCTTTGCTGTGTGTTCAACCGAGAAGCATCAACTCATCGTTTATCGGGTGTTGAAAGGTAGAACCAAGGAGCCAACGATGCAGAAAAATAAGTTGCAAATTCTGCACTGCAATTGCGGAATGCTTTATGTCAGTAAAGGTCGAGCTTTAGGAAACAAAATGACTTGTTCTAAATGCGGTCGAACTCCTCAGATAGAACAACTCAAATTAGCATCATTTTCTTCAAAAACTATCCACAGTCGCTCTACTCTTCTGAGGAATTACAACCAATTTTCAGCAATTTTTTTGACCAGACGCATTGTTTTAGCAGCAGTATCTATTGCCAGCTTATTAGGTATGATGATTTATCTCCCTAGAACGCAACCTCCAGGAACGCAGCTATCTACCGTACCAGTCTCCTTAAAGTCTGCACGGAAACCAAGCCCAAACCGTCCTCCTGTTTCTCTTCCAAACGGCACTGATATTATCCCACCTCAAGATTTGCAGGGATTTGGGAAGCTAAAAATTATTAATGGAACGACCCGCGATGCGGCTGTAAAACTTGTAGATAGCGTCTCTGGGAAGACGCGCCGTTTTGTGTACGTTCAGGCTAATCGAGAAACGAACATTGTAAATATTAGCCCTTGTAACTGTCGCTTAAAGTTCAGTATGGGAATAGATTGGGAGCAAAAAAAACAAAAGTTTTTGCAGAACCCTTCGTTCTCGGAATTCAGCAAACCCTTAGATTTTAAGGAAATTAAAAGAGAGGCGGGAGTAGAGTGGATGCAGTATCGGGCGACACTACATCCTGTACCTCACGGAAGCGCCCGAACAAGGCAAATTGATGAAAGGGATTTTGAAGAAAAATAGGTTGGTCAACAACCGTAAATTCGGCGCAATTCTCCTTAGAGACAACAGAAATGTTAAAAATGAAACCCTTGTTGAATCCTCATCATTTGGAATTCACATAGCCTTGCTGCAAAACTTGATTACCACACAGGAGCAATAATTTCCCATGCTAGGAGAAGAACAGATACTGCGCGATCGCTATCACATTCAATGCCAATTGGGACACAATTCTGGACGGCGTACCTTATTAGCGCAGGATTTACAAACCCAGGAACTTGTTGTGCTTAAGATTCTCACTTTTAACAGTGACTTCCGTTGGGAGGATTTAAAACTGTTTGAACGAGAAGCAGAAACCCTCAAATCTCTATCGCATCCGGCAATTCCCCGCTATCTTGATTCCTTTGAATTGCACTTACCCGATCGTCAGGGATTTGTACTCGTGCAAACTTATATTCCTGCAACGTCCTTGCAGGAATGGATTAAGCGCGGACGGACATTTAGCGAAGAAGAGGTAACACAAATCGCGAAAGCATTACTGAATGTATTGAGCTACTTGCACTCTGGCAACCCTCCGGTGATTCATCGGGATATTAAGCCAAGCAATATTTTATTAACTAGCGATCGCTCTGCTCATCAGGTTGGAGATATCTACTTGGTTGATTTTGGTTCGGTGCAAACGGCTGTCCGAGAAATCGGGACGATGACGATTGTCGGAACCTATGGTTATATGCCACCCGAACAATTTAGCGGACGTGCTTTTCCAGCCTCCGATCTCTATAGTTTAGGCGCAACATTAATCTACTTGGTGACAGGGAGACACCCCGCGGATTTGTTACAAGAAGATTTGCTTCTTCAGTTTGAACCCGTGCCGCATCTAGTTCCCAGCTTTGTGCAATGGCTCAAGCAAATGACCCATCCCAACCGCAAGCAGCGATTTAGTTCAGCTCAAGCAGCTCTCGCGACATTAGAGCAGCCTTCTCTTCTGCAACTCCCATCTGTTGCATCAGCGACATCAACTCCTCTAATACTACAAAAACCTCATGACAGTAAAATTTCTCTTCTCAAGGATGCAGAAGTTCTAGAGATATATTTACCATCAGAAACTTCTAATACAGGAGCGGGTTGTTCAATTTCCTTCATGTTCTGTTTTACGATTTTGTCGTTGATGGCGTTAATTGGCTCTTTGTTTAGTGGTAATGGGTTACTAATCTTGATCAGCTTATTTCTTTTAGGAATGGGTCTTTCTGGTCTGTGGCAATATTTTTTCGCAGCGAATGTCAATACCTACATCTATATCGATCGTCGGTCAATAAAGGTAACTCAAATAGCGTGGAAAATACGGCGGCTGGTTTTTCAGGCAAGTCGCCGTAACCTCTATAAATTGACTTACCTGAAGCGCCTCTATCGTCGCGATACTGAAGCAGGCATTACGGAGGTACCGCCAGAGTTAAAGATTTGGGCTACAGATGGAGTCAATTATACAGACGCTAGTTCTAGCTATCGCATCGGGCAATCGCTAAGTACAGACAGCGAAACCCGCTTCTTTGGCTATCTAAAAACAGAAGAACTTGATTGGTTAGCGCAAGAGTTAAGTAATTGGTTAGAGTTACCAATTACTAGAGAATAGGAGAAAAAAGTTTTTGAAATTACTACAAGTTACATAGTTTGTGGCAGCTTTTATAGATAGCAATCCTAAATGAGTCCTCAAGGTGAGATACCCGACTTCTTAGAGAAGTCGGGTATCGGAATTATAAGAGTGATTTACTGCGCCGACTATCTCACAATAATTGCCCAGAGACTCACAAATAGAGCGATCGCGCCCAGATGTTGAGGCAACAGCGCTCGGAAAGATTGACGAGCGATTTTTTGGGTTAATAGCATCGTCAACAGGAGTGAGAAAATTAGCGTTGTACCTTGCAAAAACTCGATCACAGCCGGGTGTGCGACCAACACAGGCAACCCTTCACCGCTAAGACCGAAAGTTGCCATTGTTAGCGGCAAAATGCGTCCCGCTTCCCCTAAACCCAGCCGCCAATAGTGAGCTAAATTTGCCCCCAGCACCAGCGGCAAATATCCATAAGCCAACTCTATAAACGAGCGAGGCTTTACGGAACCCTTAAAGAGTTTAATAGCGCTATAAGCTAAAAACGGCACAGTCGCAGGGACGATTAAAGCTACCAAGGAAAATCCGAAATGTTGCCAAAACTGGGTTAAATCCAGATGCAATCCCAAAGTTGATTGCAATTCCGGCAACCGATGGAGATAGACGCCTCCTAATAGCAACAGTAACAGCGCCACTTCCGAATCATGGGGCACATGAGTTGTCCACAATTCAATCCCAGGCGGGCGCAAATTTAACTCGACCGAACGGTGGGGACAAGCTTTGAGACAAGTCATGCACAAAACGCAGTCTTTGTTCTCTTCCAACTGAGCGGGGTGAGAGTACAACGGACACCCGTTGGTTTCTAAACCTTCCCCTTTTTTAGGGCCACCTTTGTAGCATTGATAGGTAGTGCATTCCGCCGAACAAGTACCCTGTTGCGCTCTGAGTTCAGTCATCGATAGTTTTGCAAAAAGCCCATTCATCCCGCCAATTGGACATAGATACCGACACCAAAACCGCCGCTCAAAAATTGCGGAGAAAATCATTGCCCCAGCGGTAATTAATAACAGCAAACAAGCGGATAGGTAGGCAGTATCTTCTAAATGCCAGAGTTCTTCCCACAGGTAAATGAGGACAAATAGCCCGAACAAAAACCATCCGCCCCACTTCTCGGCAGATTGTCGGGGCCAACGCTTCAGCGATCGCCCGGGAAAAAGCCACTGAGAAAGCTTTTGGGTGACTTCCCCATAAATCATGAAGGGACAAACAGCGCACCACAGGCGTCCGACAAAGGGAAAACCGATCAATATCAAAGGCCACCACCACGCCCAAAATAGGTTTAGAGCTACATTTTCGGAGCGATGCTGGGGACCCAAAAATAATAGGGCGACGACAAGCGCAAAAGCACCCAAAGTAAAGCCGTAGTTAATTCGGTCGGGCCACCAAGAACTGCGGAGAAATCGCCGCAAGTCGGGATAGGCATTTAAAAGATTGACGCGAAATCGCTTTTTATGGGTTTCGGCTGACCAGAATACTTCTTCGGTGAGCAGATTCACACCGGCACATTGAACGAGTGCCCGTTCTACGAGACTTTGCAACTCTTTCAGGTTGCCGGGGAAATCATAGGCTTGTAAGCGGCGTATAGCTTCTGGAGCGACTTTGGGTTTGCGAGTGCCCTTGGCTCGACAGAACAGGCGAATGTAGTATTCTACCTGGTCTTCAATGTCCGCTTTTCGCACCCGCAGCGGCGGCACTTTAATTAAATGACCAACTTGACGCTCAATTGTCGGCAGGTGCTTTTCCGCAATCATCATAATCCGGGCTTGACACGTGCGGCTGGGCGCGGGGGGATCTTCCGAACGGCTGAGGGGGGTGTACGTATTAGTTTCTAATAATTGAGCCAGCTTAGGCGTTAACTCTGGCGGAAGTTCTTGAATGTTGTTGAGGACTAAAGTGCCTGTCCCTAGGGATTCAATTAGCCCTGGTTTGCCACTAGCACGACCAAATAGTTCTGCACCACTTGCTTGCAGCGCACTACAGTCTACTTTAACAATCGGTTCGCGTCGATAGGAAGAACCGAAGTGAACCAGAGCAGCGGTATTGTCTTTTTCTAGTCCCGGTTCCCCGAAAATCAACACTGGACGCCTTGACTCAGCCGCCTCTTTGATTTGCTGGCGCAGCCGGACTGCATAGCGGCTTTTTCCCACCACCCCGCGTCTTGCCTTTGATACTAGATAAGGGCGCAAGGCGGTTTGACGCTCTTGTTCGTAGTTCAGTTGAGACGATAGTTGAGCGAGTTCTTGAGCCAACTGCTGGGAGAAGGCTTGGGTAATTTCGGGATATTGAGCGACTATTTGCCGAAATTGCTCTGCGGGAATAAGCAACAGCGTGCATTCGCTGAGCGTCTTGATAGTTCTTTGAGCCTGCTGGTCTAACAGTAGCTCTTGTAAGTGAATGGTGGCTCCGGGGAGAAAGCTAATCACCCAGGCTAAACCTGTTTGATTGGTGCGGTCGCCTTCTAGTTGCCCTTGTTTGAGAATATAGAGTCCTTCGGGGGGCGTTTCCTCCGCCACTAAAGTCGTTTGCGCTGGTACGACTTTTTCTTCCAGAAGTTGCGCGATCGCTTCTAATACTTCTGCCGATAGTACACCCAGTGCCGTTCTCTCTTGTAGCCATGTCACCGTGTCTTTTGATGTCATGGTTGCCTTAAAAATAAATTTCGCTTTACATTTTAGCCATTTTTTATAAAAAATATTAATTAGTTAAGTTGATTGCCAAGATTAAAACAACTGAGATGAGCGAGCTTGTCAATCTGTGGGTTCCCCTAGCCTTATTGGGTTTGATAGTCTTAGCGGCGATTTTCTTTAGCCGCAGCAGTAGCTAAGGAAAATCCTTATCAAAAAGAAGGTTAACTTTCGGGATTGGAGAAATTCGGAGGTTCGACAGGAGTTGATGGAGTGTCAGTCACCATAACTTTTGTCGCTGCTTCGCTAGCAATTCCTTGGGTTTGAGTGGAAGGACGGCGGCGCGATCGTTTATAAGCAGCCCTCTCAGCTTTTTCGCGCTCGTAGGCAATCAGCCTGCCATAATACTCGTGCTTGCTCAAATTCATCGACAAGAAAATGTGCTGGCGAGTATTGCCAAAACCTTTGCGGCTAAAAAACTTCACGGCTGGGACATTTGCGGGATCGGTATCCACCAGCATGAACCGCACCCCATCTTCAATCATCCGTTCTACCAGCTTATCAACGAGCTTGTCCCCGACGCCTCGACGCTGAAAATTCGGATTCACACCCAGCCAAATAATGTATCCATAAGTCCAGGATGCTTTGCTAATCACGGTTCCCAAAATGAACCCTGCCAGTTGTTCGTCGATTTCAGCAACCAGACAGTATTCCGGATCGGTATTGTAAAGTCCAATCACCTCCCATTCATCCCAAGTGCGATATAAATAAGGGTACAAATTGCTTGTAAATACAGCTTCTCCCAAGTGGTAAACCGGGGCAAGATCGTCAATTTCAAGGTCGCGGATATAGATAGAAGAGTAGTTAGATGCAGGCTCGTTTTTATCAGGATTTGTCATAAATTTTGATTTTTTATTTGTTTACAGGGAAACTTCCTGAATATTCGCTAAATTGGGTAGCCAATCTTGATGAGAGAAATTTTCTTCACTGGTAAGATGCGAAGCATTTGAAAAATTGCGATCGCGCTGACACCGAATCGCAAAATTACAGTCAGGGCAACGATTAGCGTTTTCTGGAACTTGAGGGAAATCTTCTCCTTGCTGATAACGTTGCAAATAATCGGTTAGCTGCGTCAACAGTTCTGTTAAATCCCTTTTCGTTTGCTCGTGTTGAACGGCATTATAAGTAAATTTGAGGCTTTCTGGTTGAGGCTGAGACTGGACAAACCAGTAAGTCATAGAAATCTGTTCTGGCAAATAATCGCTAGTTTCTGCCAAAATATAAAGATACAAGCGAGTCTGCCAATCTTTTTCTAACCAACGCCGATTTTTTGGTTGAGGATAAGTTTTCCAATCCAAAATTTCAGCAGATTGCGTGTCTTCAATGAACAAATCATAGATGACTGTCAATAAATATCCCTGAAAATTCAGCGTGCGACAATGTTCGCTTTGGCGGAAGGTTTTCGGGTTAGATCTCAAGATTTCTGGCGCTGCATCCACCAATGCCGTCACCCAACGATGTAATTGGGCGTCCTCTTGCACCAAAGATTCTACCGGCAATCCCAGTTCTCGCTGCTGCATCAATAAGTGAAAGCGACTGCCCCAATTTTGCCGTTCTAGTTGTTCTGGATTGGTGGGTGAACTCAGTTTATCTAAGTAGATTTGTTGAAACTTTCGAGGACAAGTTTGTAGTAGATTTAATTGTCCTTGGGACAAGCGGAATAAAACTTCTTGCGTAGATTCCATCTGATTAATTGCTAACGGCTAATGATTTTTAGATAACTGGATATTATTTATGTGTAGTAATCCCAATTAATTCGTCAAATCCTCTTTTTCTTCCTTGGCATCCTTCGCGTTCTTAGTGGTTCGTAAAAAAAAGACTAACCCCGCCCTATTTTGCAGGAATTTATCTTCCTAATGGCTAATAGTCATTAACCATTAGCCACTAGCCATTAACCTAAGCTTTTGTTAAGACAAACACGCTGCCTTCATTGCCTCGGCCTATCCGCAAATCCTCATCTAGATAAGTAGTATCCAGCCAACCTTGCTGGTTGCTGCTGTCGATACCAAAATCCAAAGCTGGAAATCGCTGACCGCTTTCAATTTGCCGAATAAATGCTGAAGGCGACTGATAGTTAATGAGACGCTGTAAACCAGAAATAGACCGCTCAAATTTTACCAAGACACGACGTTCAGAAACTGGTTCAAACCGAGCAGCAACGCTAACAAATCCTTCCAGATAGGGTAAACCATAAACTTCAGCAATATTGTAAACTTTGGCGTCTTTGGCTCGAATGCATTGATAGATTTGACCGAGTTTGAGAAATGGCAGTTGGTCAATGGTTAATAAACCGCGACTGGTGGTGTAAAGTAGTCGCCAATTTCCATCTAGTAGGTCAGTTGCCTCAACCGGACGGGGAGTAGGGTTGAGGTCTTCCAATCGGGCAACCGCTGAGAGAATCGCTATTTTGTCGGTTTCGGTTGCTAGCAGTCCGCGATTTTGAGAAGCGATCGCTTCCAACAGTGCTGCTTTCCTCATTTCCTCCTAGACCTCTCTTGTGGGTGACTTCTCTACCCCCAGCTTAACTTTTGTTCAATACGCAGATGGCATCAGCGACCAGTTGATAAGTTTGATAACAACTCCCTTGACACGCAATAATCTCCACGCCAGCGATCGCGTTTCTGGGAGTGGTAAACTCAATATGTCTAGTTAGCTCCCAATCCGAAATTCTCAAATATGTCAAATATGTACAACCCGTCTCTGCGTGAAGAACCTCGTCACCAGCTGGCTGGTCTGATTCCGTTACAACAAGAACCTTCCATTCTCGACTGGCTGGAATCTACAGGACGCTTGTTGGCGCGGGATGTTCAAGCTGAAGATAGTTTCCGCGATGGTGATGCAGAAATCTCCGATCTGATGGCACCGGATGATGTTTACGATGATCTCGAAGACGATGATGAAATCATCGATGTAGACGAAGATTAGTCAGACGAAAAGAATTCAGCACTCAGGCGTCAGAGTAAATTCTGGATTCTGAAATTCTGAATTCTGGTGTGAGAAGTGAACGAAAAATTTGTGGACGCTAAATTATTTTCTGGTCGGTCGTTCAACCCCTCAGGAACTAGCCTGCTAGCGTTACTGGCAGTTGGGCTTTCCCTAGGGACGATATTATTCGATCTGCAAGCAGGTGTCTTCCCATCGGTAGGCATCTCGATGACGTTTCCCCTGTGGCTTTGCGCCTTGGTGACAGCTCTTTTAGGATATTGGGCAGTCCCCTTCCTGCAAGCCCTAAAAGCGGGTCAATTTATTCGGGAGGATGGCCCCCAAGCGCATTTACAAAAAGCAGGCACTCCGACAATGGGCGGGGTGTTTTTTGTGCCTGTCGGGGTAATCGCCGCCTTGGTGTGGTCTGGATTGGCTGTAGGCATACAAGGATTCTTTCCCGTACTTGCCGTATCAATCGTAACTTTAGCCTACGGTGCAATTGGCTGGGTTGACGATTGGCAAGTCATTAGACGCCGGTCGAATAAAGGCATCTCGCCCCGGATGAAACTGATTTTGCAGATTGGGGTGGGTGTTCTGTTTTCTTTGTGGCTGGTCTGGCATCAACCAGCCAGTATCACCACGATTGCCTTGCCTTTTGGTTTAGCGATTCCTTTGGGGTTACTGTTCTGGCCCTTAGCAGTATTTGTGCTAGTGGCGGAAAGTAATGCGACGAACCTCACGGATGGAGTCGATGGACTCGCCGCGGGAACGGGCGCGATCGCTCTTTTGGGACTCGGTGCCATTGTTGCTCCCGTGTCGCCAAGTTTGATGATTTTTTGCGCCTGCATGAGTGGCAGCTACCTAGGCTTTTTGGTTCACAACCGCAACAAAGCCCGCGTCTTTATGGGCGATACGGGTTCGATGGCGCTGGGAGGCGCACTGACAGCAGTCGGACTTCTGACGAACAATCTCTGGGCGCTGTTTATCCTCAGCGGTATTTTCTTCGTCGAATCGCTCTCCGTGATGGCGCAGGTGGGCTACTATAAAGCCACCAAAGGCCCGGATGGTATCGGCAAGCGTTTATTTAAGATGGCACCGATTCACCACCATTTAGAACTGAGTGGCTGGAGTGAAACCCAAGTGGTTGCCGCCTTTTATCTGATTAACGGCATTTTAGCTTTGTTGTGTCTTGTCCTCCGTTAGTTAAATAGACTTAACTCAGCTACAAGTGAGCAAGCGTTAATTTTTAATCAATCAAGGTCTGCGATCGCTTGTTTTACCGAACAGACTGAGTCGGTAGCGATCGCACCTACTCCATGCGCCGACTTAAAGGCAAACAAACCCCAATTTCTAAGGCATCTGATAAGGCATCTGGAATTCAGGGGTTCAGAAATCTGGCAGAAAGACGATCCTTTTTCCTCTCCCTAATTGGGGAGGCAAGGGGAAGCACCTCTGTTAAACAGAAGACAATTTGAGCGGGTTTAATTTTATTATTGATGGTTGCATTTGGATAGTCCAGAAGTCCGAACAAATAGAGGTTCAAAAAGTTCGCTACATTAATTAAAAAACCAGCAGCAAGGGAACACATCTGTTAAAAAATACTGTTAAAAAACGTAGCGGCAAGGAAAGATAAATGACCGGAAAATTGTTACTGGTAGACGACGAACCCGGACTGCGCGAAGCAGTCAAAGAATATCTGCAAGACAGTGGTTTTACCGTTCAGGTTGCCAGTAATGCTGGTGACGCATGGCAGATGTTGCAGAAGAACCAGCCGGATTTAGTGATTTCAGATGTGATGATGCCCAAGGTGGATGGGTATCAATTTCTCAAGCAACTGCGGGAAGATCCTCGCTTCAAAAATTTACCTGTAGTATTTTTAACGGCTAGAGGCATGACAAGCGATCGCATTCAAGGCTATCAAGCGGGGTGCGATGCGTATCTCCCGAAGCCCTTTGATCCAGAGGAATTGGAGGCAATTGTCAAAAACTTACTGGAACGTCGCACTACCCCAACGAACACCACCGGCGGTAACGATATTGAGGACATCAAGCAACAAATTGCTGCCATCCGGGGGATGTTAGAAGATACAAATCGAATCCCCCAGTCGCCTTCCCATATCCGCATAGACTTAACGCCACGAGAGCAGAGTGTTTTAGACTTGGTTGCGGAAGGATTGATGAATAAAGAAATTGCCCGACGCTTGGAAACCAGTGTCCGCAACGTTGAGAAGTATGTCAGCCGCTTGTTTAGCAAGACAGGGACGAATAGCCGCACCGAGTTAGTGCGCTATGCCCTTGAACACGGTTTGACTCGATAACTGTCCTCGCTCTCAAAACGTTTAGGGGAACGGGCTTAGCCCGTTCCCTTACGTGTTTTTTTATCTATATCTGTGCTTGTCTTTAAGAGCGATCGCACTGGCGATTCTTAAGAACTGTTGCGTTTCTTAAAGAAACTTGTGCTTTTCTCATTGATCCTTTAAGGTTGCTGGTATTCTTCATTTAATACAATTCAGAAATTAAAAGAAAACCACATGAAAGTTTCACAAGCGCCACATCTGGGTCAATCAGTTTCTCTAGCAATTCTTTTAGTATTGATGAGCGTCAGTGTTACCGTCCTGATGGTTATTCAAAGTGGAATCTAACTTTAAAAATAGCTAATTTTTGCTAATTTTACCTAAACAAAAGCCGCTCCGCAATGAGCGGCTTTTGTTTGGCTAAAAATGACATGATATTTCTTTAGATAGAAGCGGAAAGTGATTAAATACGTAGCTATTTGTTAAATCAAAAGTTGTAGGTGCGGGTGCCACCCATTCGTTTGTAAAAATCAGCCGAATGGATTTTAAAAGGTGAAAGGGTTCACCATCGGTCGTAGCGTAGCAAAATAAATCATTGCTTCACTCACTTCTGGTATGCGAGTTCTATTTGTTTGTACTGGCAACACCTGTCGCAGCCCGATGGCACAAGCGCTATTTCAGAAAAAGATTCGGGAACTGAGGCAAAGGCAGGAAATCTTAGCCCAAACTGAAGTGCGTTCAGCTGGACTTTATAAATTTAAGGGGATACCCGTTTCGCCCCATACTCTAACGGTATTGGCAGAGTACGGAATTCAATATGACTGCGAACCGCAAGGGTTAAAGCCAGAACTCGTCGAATGGGCAGATTTAGTGCTGACGATGACAAAGTTTCATAAATATATTGCGATCGCGATCTATCCGGAGGCGCTCAACAAGACTTTCACGCTCAAAGAATTTGTAGGAGAACAAAATTCCTTAGATATTAGCGATCCCGTTGGCAAATCTTTATCCAGATATCGCCACTGCGCTCAGGAAATCGACTTGGCACTCAATCTTTTACAGCAGAAGTTAGTCCGCATCTCATCTGAAAGCAGCTTTGGTTCTTTTGCATTCCCCACGCCTCAACCCTTACCCCGCACCCTACCGCTGTTCAGGTGGCTGATTGGACTGATTCGGTTAACTCAGAAAACGCGCACTTGAGACATGACTTCATTTTTGAATATCCTTATGAAGGATTCACTGAGTTCTGGTGGCTGTTAATCTAAATAGATATAGATGTGCTGCGCCGCATTGAATTCGGGCTTCCCATGCAAAAACGATTTAGATAACAATGTTTAACTATTCCACCTTTACCGCAGCATTGGTGCGAGAGACGAAAGCCCGTGAAGATGCGCTACCGCTGATGGATGAAACCCGCGGCTCTCGGTTTTTTCTTTACTCTAATCCTACGGACAAAGTGTGTCTGTTCTTTCATGGGTTTACTGCCACTCCAGAACAATTTGTACCCATAGGAGAAGCTTTCTTTAAGGCAGGCTACAACGTCTTGATTCCTTTGCTCCCTGGGCATGGGATTGCAGGCAATTGGGATGGAGATAACCCTCCTCCGCTTCCCGAAGAACAAGAAGTTTATCAACAGTTTGGGATTTACTGGCTACAACAAGCTCAAGCTTTGGGAAGAAAAGTGGTGGTGGGAGGGCTTTCTGGTGGTAGCACTTTAGCAGCTTGGCTATCCCTAGAACGCGCCGTACAAATTTATCGGGCTTTGTTGTTTGCCCCTTATTTGAGTGGCAGCAATAAAGTAGTCGATTTGTTTGTGCAGGTATTTAATATCTATTTTAAGTGGAAGACTGCACCGGGAGTCGCACATTTTGGTTATGACGGCTTTCTCATGCCATCATTGCGAGTATTTTTAGATATGGGAAAAGATATTTTCGAGCGGGCGGAAACGAGTTACGCTGCGCCCATGTTGATTGTGTCGAGCGAAAGCGATCGCGCAGTCGGCGACGAAGAACATAAAGCTCTGTTTAAAGCCTTACTCCCCCAACAACCCAAGTGCTGGTATCACCGTTTTGACCAAACTCTGAATATTCAGCACAATATGATGACCAAAGCAGAGGGGAATGAATACGCAGACTTAGTCATCGCAGTGGCTAAAGCCTATGTCGAGAGCGATTTAACCTGGGGTGAGGTGGAGGAGATGCGCGATCGCTTGCAGCAGGGTGACTCCTTCCACAGGGTAGTGAATCAACTCCATCTGAGTCAACGGGTTTCTCCCGATCTGTCTACCGTCATGCCATTGCTAGCCCTGGATTAAAAAAAGTCAGATAAAATCTGCCGGGGTGCGCTTTGCAAGCGGCTCCAGCTCCCTCTGGAGCTTGCCTAGAGGGATTGGGTGTTACAGGCGTTGGAGCAAATTTAAGCCGTGGGTATCGGTGCCGCAGGTGCTAAACAAACGATAGGTGGCAGCGAGCTGTTCCACCTCTTTCGTTTCCCTCGGACTGGATTGCCAAGGGCTAGGGTTGTTGTAGGCGTAGTAGGTTTCAACGCCGTCAATGCCTGCCTCAGCGGCAGCAGGGATAAGTTTGGCAGCAGGAAGGCGGTAGCGGGCTGGATGAGCCAACACGGCAAAACCACCCGACTGATGGACGGCGGCAATCACATTGGCAGCGTCAGCATCGCTTCCCTTGGGTGCAGAGCCTTTCAGATATTGCTTCATCGCAGAGTGTTCTGGATCGAAAGCATAGCAAAGGATGTGGACTTCTGTGTTCAGCAGGCTAGAGGTGATTTCGGTGCCGATCCACAAGTGGGGTAAGTGGGCGGAATCAGGATTCGTGTAGGTGTTTTGCAGCCAGTATTGAGCCTCTTTGAAACCGCCAATCGTATGGTGATCGGTGATCGCCAGCCCTTTAAGACCTATCGCGATCGCCTGTTCCATCAACGCACTCGGTGACAAACGACCATCCGAGTAGACGGTGTGCATATGAAAGTTATAGGAGTGCGGACAACTATCAGCCTGAATCGTCTCAAAGACTTGCCTGAGTGCTGTTGTATTCTGGGCTGGTGGCTGAGATGAAGCAGAAGATTGAGCAAGATTGATCGCCATAACCGCCGAGTAGCTGTGCGCGTTCGTTGACAATTGTTAACATATACCCTAACAAAACTAAAGAGGAATTGCGTTGGGACATTCTATGTGTATTCCATGCTGAAAGTCGCCTTTGGCAAAAATTTTCTGCCTAAGTCGGCGACCATTGGCGGGCAGTTTCATTTAAATATTCAGTTTGAAGTTTCTAGCGCCTTAACCGTTCTATTTGGGCCATCTGGCTGTGGCAAGAGTTCGACATTACAAGCGATCGCAGGGTTGTTGCGTCCGGACTGGGGCCGGATTGAAGTGGCGGGAACAATCTTCCTGGATACTAAAGAGCGTTTGAACTTGCCAGCGCACCGGCGAAATGTCGGTTATGTCTTCCAAAACTGCGCCTTATTTGGGCATTTGAACGTAGCGGAAAATATTGGCTTTGCTCTCAACCGCTGGCAACGGCACCGGCGGCAGCAGCGCGTTCGCGAATTGGTAAATTTGTTAGAACTTGAGGATTTGGTACATCAACCCGTGCAGAAGATTTCTGGCGGGCAAGCTCAACGAGTAGCGATCGCCCGTGCTTTAGCTCCCTACCCTAAAATTCTGCTTCTTGATGAACCTTTCAGCGCCCTCGATGATGATTTGAGAGCTACTCTTCGTACCGAGTTGAAAACCATTCAACGTCAATTTAACTTGCCGGTTGTCCTGGTGACTCATTCACGAGCCGATGCCCTGGAACTCGCCGATCGTTTAGTAATCTTGGCAGCAGGACAAGTTGTTGCAGTGGGTCAGGCGGAGCATTTGCTCGATTCCCGTTCCTATTCCATTCCGGGGAAATTTCAGTGGGGGTAGAGAAAAGTGATGAGTGATGAGTGTTGAATTAAAAGAATTTTCTTAACTCAACACTCGAAACTCATTAGTCATAAATCTCCTTGGTTGCGGATTTTCCAAGCCATTTCCAGCACTTGAGTCCAGCGCTTTTGTAACTGTTTGGGCGTGCATCCGAGTGTTTGAGCAATCTCCCGCTCGTTGACTTGAGCTTGTTTTAACTGCAATAGCTGCTGCTGTTCCAGAGAAAGTTGATTCCAAAACGCTTCCCACTGCTGAGAAGAGAGTCCCAGCTTTTGGTCGAGATCGGCTCCCAACCATTGATGTACCAGCTTCCAGTTATTTTGACGAGAGAATTTTTCCACATGGTACTTAAAGCGCTGTTGTAAGTAATCGCGCTGACGTGCGGTTAAACCCAGGATTTCGTCAATCTCTGGTGCGGAGAGGTCTTGCAGCTTTAAAACCAGATAATTGACACAGTCCTCTTGACCTTGAGCTTGCAGGTATTCCATCAATTCAGCGACGACGCGATCGCGCAATACCGCTTCCGCCGGGTCAATCGTATCGGCAACCAATTGCGATCGCAGCTGGTGCATCGCCGCTGACCGACTTTGCGTGTCCGCATCTTCACCTCTGGGAAACTCAATCGCCTTCTCAATATCCATGCTCGTCTCAGCAGGCTGGCGGCGAGCAAACCCCTGTGCCCTCAACACAATCAGCTGCTGGCTGGTGCCATTCGGTAAATTAATGCGACGCTTGGCATACTGTTCGCTGAATGCCATATACTCCGCCAGTTCCAGTTGAGTGCGGGGAGTGTAGTCTATTGTCAGCTCGTTTTCCCGCCGGAAAGCTTTGATTGACTCGGCGTAAAACTCTTGCAAGAAGTCCTCAATCAGGTTGTAGCGGGCTTGAAAACCTAACTGAGAGTTGGGCGACACTACATAGCGATAAACCATCGCGCTGAGGTTGCTGTGCAGTTCAACCCGACCCCGCTTAGAACCCAGCCGGTAGTATGACAGACACTTTTGCAACCGATGCCGTCCCAGATTTAACTGCCAAGAGCGAACCTCGCCAGAAGTCTGGATGCGCGGACTCTTGCTGCAAATCCGCTGTACCTCTAGAGCGATCCGGTTAGCGATCGCCTGAACGTGCAATGACGTCGTTTTGATTTCAGTCCGCAATTCCTCTAACAACAGGCCGGTCATCGTTTCCACGTCGATTCCCAACAGTTGCTCGGTCGAGTGGCATAGATTTTCAGAAGATTGGCTGAGAGAATTAATAGTTGTCATGGTGAAAGCCCCTGGTAGCGACAGTATTCAAAGTCAACAAGAGCCACTGAGAACGGTTCAAAAGTTTTGTCTCCCTTCAGGCAGCGCCTGCGATTGACCGTCTCAACTCTCTATATATAGACTGTAGGGGCTGATTGTTAGACACCGGACAGCGGGTGTGTTACTACTCTCAGCTCACTATGGGTCATCTCTACGCTCTCTCCCCATTCCATCTGACCTAAAAGAAGCACTAACCCTTGCTGTATCTGGGCTTGCGCCCCTCAAACTATCGACGCACAAGTGTTGTCGCAAAGCGGTAGGAGCTGGTGTTGAGTGGACAATCCAGGAAGTGGATTGCTGGTAGGGTTATCGTCCGAATTCCCTAGTGCCGAGGCTGTAGTTAATTGTCTTTAGTTCGCAAAGGGATTTTAGATTAGCGATTGGGGATTTTGGATGTAAAAGCTTTAACTCAATCTTTAATCTTTAATCTTTCATCTAAAATCAACTGACCGATGTCGCCCAAGCCGTTGCAGCCTCCCATCCCAGACCGCGCCGGACGATGACAGGTTCCTCATCTGTCAAATCTAAAATTGTGGAAACCCCATCTCCTGGTTCCGAGCCAATGTCCACAATCAGATCGACTAGCTTGTCTAGCTGGTCAAACAATTTTGCCTTCTCCAACCCTAGGGTTGGGGCGTTGCCATTCTCATCCACGAGGTGAGCTGAGGTGGAAATAATCGGATTGCCTAATGCCTGCAACAGCGACTGGCACACTGTATGTTCCGGAACCCGAATACCCGTCGTTTTGCGCTTAGGACTCATCACCAGTTTCGGCACTAATTTGGTGGCGGGTAGCAGAAACGTGTAAGTCCCAGGAATTAAATTCCTCATAATCCGATAAGCGACATCACTGACGATGGCATATTGGGCAATGTTGGACAGAGACGGACACAGGAACGTCAGGGGCTTATCATTAGATAGCTGCTTAAGGAGCCTCACACGCTCCACCGCTGACTTGACATTTAGGTCACAGCCAATCGCGTAGACAGTATCAGTGGGATATAGCATCACAGCGCCTGCTCTTAGGGCACCTACTATTTGTTCTATTCCACGAGTTTGCGGTGTATCAGGATGGATATTGTAGATTGTCGCCATAATGCAGAATCCAGAACTGAGACTACAGAATTCAGAATCCAGAATTTTTCCTGACTCCTGATTACTCCTTATGAACAAGCTAGCGTATCTAGAATGTCCAACAGGAATTGCCGGTGATATGTGCCTGGGGGCACTTGTAGATGCGGGAGTTCCCCTAGATTATTTGATAGAAAAGCTCAAGAGGCTGGGAATTTCCAAAGAATACCAGTTACGAGCCGAACACGTTCACCGGAACGGTCAGCAAGCTACTAAATTTCACGTAGATTTGAGCGATCGCGATCGCACCGATTCAAATCACCACCACGAACATCACCGGCAAAATGGTGGGCATCAGCATCAGCATCAGCATCCCGATGGCGATGGCGATCTCGATGGGGTTCATTCTCATTCCCCGACGCGGCATTTACCAGAAATTGTCCAGTTGATTGCAGAAGCGGAGTTTCCGTTACGAGTACAAGCGTCCAGTTTGGCAGTGTTTCAACGGCTGGCAGACGCAGAAGGAGCGGTTCACGGCATTCCCCCAGAGGAAGTTCATTTTCATGAAGTCGGGGCGACTGATGCCATTGTAGATATTGTCGGCACTTGTCTGGGCTTGGATTGGTTGGGGATTGACGAACTATACTGTTCGGCACTCCCCACTGGTGGCGGGATGGTTAGAGCCGCTCACGGTCAGCTAGCGGTGCCGGTACCGGCTGTATTAAAGTTGTGGGAATCGCGCCAGGTGCCAGTTTATAGTAATGGCATCGATCGGGAACTGGTGACACCGACTGGAGCAGCGATCGCTTGTACGCTTGCCACCGGCTTTGGATCTCCACCCCCCATGACGATCCAGCGGGTTGGAAATGGTGCCGGTTCCCGTCAGTTACCGATTCCCAATATTCTGCGCCTCTGGATTGGTGAGGGTGTGGAGACGCGATTTGCTTCTCAACAAGAGTCGGGATTCCTTCAGCCTTCCGAAAGCCCCTCTTTAGAAATAATTTCGGTGCTGGAAACCCAAATCGATGACTTGAGTCCCCAAGCCATCGGCTATGTGTTTGAGGCACTGTTTAACGCCGGTGCGGTGGATGTCTTCACGCAACCGATTGGGATGAAAAAGTCTCGTCCTGGCATTTTGCTGACGGTTATTTGCCATCCCGAACAGATATCCGCTTGCGAAGCGATCTTATTCCGAGAAACGACGACACTCGGCATCCGGCGTCAGACACAGCAACGCTCAATTTTGCAGCGAGAAATTCAACAGGTTCTGACAGAATATGGCTTCGTTCGCGTCAAGGTTGCCTGGACGGGGCATCCTGACCTGAAAGCAATCGCGAATGTGCAGCCAGAATACGAAGATTGTGCCGAATTAGCGAAGGCAAACAACCTTCCCTGGCGCGAGGTGCATCAACTGGCGCTCAATACCTGGTATCTCCAGAACAGTCGCAATACTTGAATTTGCTGCCAGCAAGACCCAGATGCCTAACTAGATTTCTGGAATTGCCAAACCCATTCCTGTATTACGACTGGTTTGAAAATCACATAAGGAAAATCCTGATGTATCGAATTAAGCAAGTGCCCTTAGCGATCGCGATCGCCATTGCTAGCCTCGTGGCGCTATTGACCATTAGCGGTTTCCTCGGCACTGCTGCGAACTCTCAGCCACCTCAACCAACTTCGGAAATCACTACAACTCAAGGGATAGACCTAGGGCGTTCTTTCCGAGAACTGGGCATTGAAGGGTCAATTGTGGTTTATGACCAAAATAAAAACCAATTCTACGAACATAACGCGCCTCGAAACTCAACGGCATTCTTCCCCGCTTCAACCTTCAAGATTTTCAACGCGCTTGTGGCATTGGAAACAGGGGTGATTCGAGATGAGGTGACTGTTTTAACCTGGGACGGCATTCAACGGAACATCACAGCTTGGAACCGAGACACCAACTTGCGCCAAGGTTTTAAAGACTCAACGGTTTGGTTCTACCAAGTTTTGGCTCGGAAAATTGGGCACGAACGGATGCAGAAATTTATCAATCAAGTCGGCTATGGAAACCGTCAAATTGGGACATCTGAGCAAATCGATCGATTTTGGTTAGATGGCCCTTTAAAAATTACGCCCAAACAAGAGATTGAGTTCCTGCAACGTCTCTATCGCAACGACTTACCCTTTTCCCAACGCAGCTTAGATTTGGTCAAAGATATTATGGTGCGCGAACAAACTCCAGACTATGTGCTGCGCGGAAAGACGGGCTGGACGGACAGTACGACTCCTGGGAATGGCTGGTTTGTGGGATATCTGGAACAGAACAAAAATGTTTATTTCTTTGCCACAAATATGGATATGCGAAATGATAATGATGGCGTCAATCGCATTGAAATTACCCGGCGCAGTCTTAAAGCCTTAGGACTACTTTAAAAACACTAGCAAGTCCTTAAGTTTCTGCTTTCAGATTTTCTTCAAAAATAGTCTCTTAGATGATTTATCGCAATTCTATTTGAGCTGTGAGGCAGCCCTTCAGATCCCGGACTTCTTAAAGAAGTTCGGGATCTCGCCTTCACGAATTATTTAAGACTGCTATATCAGTAGCGTTACTTGCACTCAGCTAACCTTTAGACTCTAAAATAGTCCTCGCTTGATCGAGCCTAGAACCAATCATGACTCTAACCTCCTCAATTAACAACACGACTCGGCTGCAACTCGCCCCTCTAGAAATTCCGACTCGTTTGCTGCTGGGTCCAGGCCCATCCAATGCCCATCCCGCTGTCCTTCAGGCGATGAATACCCCTCCGGTGGGGCACCTCGATCCAGCATTTCTGGCACTGATGGACGAAATCCAGATGTTGCTGCGCTATGTTTGGCAGACAGAAAACCCCCTCACCATTGCAGTCAGCGGGACGGGAACGGCAGCAATGGAAGCAACCATTGCTAACGTCACCGAACCCGGTGATGTGGTTCTAGTGGGCGTTAGCGGGTACTTTGGCAACCGCCTCGTGGATATGGCAGGACGATATGGTGCGGATGTGCGAACGATTACCAAACCTTGGGGGCAAGTGTTCCCCATAGACGAACTCCGAACCGCCTTAGAAACTCATCGCCCAGCGATTCTGGCTTTAGTCCATGCCGAGACCTCCACGGGGGCACGCCAACCGTTGGAAGGAGTCGGCGATCTCTGCCGTGAATTTGACTGTCTGCTATTAGTGGATAGTGTTACCAGTCTGGGGGGCGTCCCCTTGTTTCTGGATGAGTGGAAGGTTGACTTAGCTTATAGCTGTAGCCAGAAAGGGTTAGGTTGTCCTCCCGGTGCTTCGCCGTTTACGATGAGTCCCCGTGCAATTGAGAAATTGCAACAACGTGGCACGAAGGTGGCTAACTGGTATTTAGATATGACGTTGTTGAGTAAGTATTGGGGTAAGGAACGCACCTATCACCACACTGCTCCAATTAACTTGTACTATGCTCTGCGGGAAGCGTTGCGTTTGATTGCAGAAGAAGGAATCGAAAATAGCTGGACGCGCCATCAAAAGAACGTCGAGTATCTCTGGGAAAGTTTAGAAAACTTAGGACTTACTATGCACGTTAAACGAGAGTTTCGCCTGCCAACCCTGACAACAGTTTGCATTCCAGAGGGTGTGGATGGCAAAGCGATCGCGCGTCAGCTGCTCAACGAACACAATATCGAAATTGGGGGCGGACTAGGCGAACTCGCAGGTAAAGTCTGGCGTGTGGGTCTTATGGGATTCAACAGTCGTCCAGAGACTGTGGATCGCCTCCTGGACGCATTGAAACAGGTTTTACCTCATTAGATTGCGAATTTAGGGTGCTAAGAGAAACGCACCCTCCAAAAAGGCGATCGCGCGATCGCCTTTTGTCCCAGTTCTGTCTGTCGTGATTATGCACTTAGAGGATGTTTTAAAAGTCTCCTTGACCGACTTTGACTAGCTCAACTACTGAGGGTTTACTACGGTAGATTGAGCATTTGAGGCTACTTATTCTCCTACTAAGGTAGCTTTCAGAACTTAAGTTGACCCTTTTAAAACATCCTCTTAGGAAGCAATCTTTCAAAATCATCAAATTGACAAGGAAGCTTTGGGAACTCTGGAAGCATTGCAGGCTAGAAAGAAATAGGAGTCACCCAAATGAAAAAAACACGCAAACGTCGTCGAACAAACGCTAGAGTAGCAAGTTTAGCTGGCAGACAGCTTCGCAATCCATTTGAGACGAATAATTTTGTTGGCTCACTAATTGTTAGCAAATAATCAAAAACTGAATGACGACAATTAGCATTTCGTGGCTAGTTGCTACCAATTGACCGTATTCGCATTCGCCTACCGCCC
Source organism: Trichocoleus sp. AS-A1 (assembly GCF_039962015.1). Classification (NCBI taxonomy): domain Bacteria; kingdom Bacillati; phylum Cyanobacteriota; class Cyanophyceae; order Leptolyngbyales; family Trichocoleusaceae; genus Trichocoleus; species Trichocoleus sp. AS-A1. The sequence continues at coordinate 70,981 of NZ_JAMPKG010000025.1, forward strand.
AATTGTCAATCTCTTGAGCCAAACCATCGCGAGAACGGCTCAAGAAAATAGCAGAGTTGGTTTGACCAAATGGCGGGATGTTTCTTCACGGCACTCATGTCGCCAGCGTCATTTTTGATCAGCCGGGTAGTCCAGTCATGGGGATTGCTCCTAAATGCAAAGGGTTAAGTATGCCCATGTTTCACGACGCTCGCCTCAATCTGCCCCAACTCGATTTAGCTTATACGATGGCGCAAGCCGTCAATGCTGTGGCGTACATCATCAATTAATCTTACTTTTGGATGCTGTTGTAACATCGCAACTACACTGATATTCAGCTATTACCAATAAGTATTCATTGATACGAAGAAACGTTACAATTTCTTGATTAACCTAAATTTATCTATTTCTATAACTTATGACCAGGCAAAAATCTAGGAAACCGTATTCCCCCAACCGCACTTTCTAGCTGGCTTACTTTTCGGGTTGTAGCGCTTGCAAAATCCTCGATACTTGCGGGCGAAGTCGTCCAAGTTGTTGCCCACGCCTCAATTCACCCAAAGGAACCAAACTATGAAACTCCCCAAACAATCTCCTCCCGTCAAAGGTCCCGATTGAATTCAGACGCACGAAGCCGTTGATGTAGTTCACGGCTTCGTAGAGGAGTTGGTAAACGTGCGGATGAAATTGCAGCATGGCGCAAACTACAACGATCCAGCAGCGTTTGAGTATCGCACCTATAACCAACTTAAAACGTCTGGCTGTGGATGCTTTCACGCCTTTGGCGGGGGTGCATTTGTGTAGTTCAATTGCTTCAGTTTTCCGCTTCTATTCACCATAAAAAACTCAATTAAAACGGTTACAGCTATGGCTAAGTCATCCAAACAAAACCAGGAAGCACCCCTTAAGCCTGTTATTGAATATGTACTGACCTTTGATGGTCAAGATGATTGGGTGGAATTGCCTCCAGCAAGTATTCCCTGGGGCAAGGAAATCACTTGTAGTTTTTGGGCTTATGGCGGAGAAGCACTACCGCAAGGGAATTCAGTAATCGAGGTATGGTGTGCGAACAATCAACGAATACTGAATGTCCATTTACCCTGGAGTAACAGTGCGGTTTACTTTGATTGTGGCAATAACGATCCCCATGTTAACAATTTTGATCGGTTGGCGAAGCATATTGACGCGGCTGATTGCAAGGGCAAATGGACACATTGGGCGTTTACCAAAAACGCGACTACCGGGGCGATGAAAATTTATCTCAATGGAAAATTGTGGCATCAGGCAACAAATAGAACGATGCCTATCCCCCCAGCAGCTAAGGCGGGACTGGGTCGCTCCTTGGGTGGTTCGCAATTATTCTATCCAGGTAGACTGGCAGAGGTGCAGTTATGGAGCCGCGAGCGCACCCAGGCAGAGATTCAAGAGAGTATGCCACATCGTCTGAGGGGAGATGAAGCAGGGTTGGTGAGCTATTGGCCGTTGAACGAAGGAGAGGGTGCGATCGCCCATGACAAAACTAGCAATGCTAATCATGGCACCATTCACGGAAATCCTATTTGGGACTCCACTCTGTCGTTGGTTGATGCTACACCCAGCCCATCTGAAGACGAAGAAGCATCCACTTCACCCACCAAAGATCAGAAAATCCTGCTTGAGCCTGTTATTGAATATGTGCTGACCTTTGATGGTCAAGATGATTTCATCACCTGTCCTGAAGGGATTGTCAATAGCTCTTATACCAAGGAAGCCTGGGTGAAGCTCTCTGAACCACTGGCGCAGTACAACAACATCCTTTCTGGGCATGACCATGCCTTATTTATGCCCAATGGCGGATGTCTGGCATCTGGACATAACAAGAAGTGGTGGCTTGTGAAAGATTCTAGCGCCAGCCCAGCTAATACTTGGATTCATGCGGCTGTTACCTATGATAACCAAACACAAATCATGTGTTTGTATCGAGATGGTCATCTCATCAGCCAAGCCAGTAATGTACCACCGTTTACTCCCTCAGACCGCACCCTCACAATTGGGTCTCATTTTTCTGGCTCCTTCTTTAAAGGTCAAATCACGGCAGCCCGTGTTTGGAACAAAGTGCTATCCCAGGCAGAGATTCAAGAGAGTATGCCACGTCGTCTGAGGGGAGATGAAGCAGGGTTGGTGAGCTATTGGCCGTTGAACGAAGGAGAGGGTGCGATCGCCCATGACAAAACTAGCAATGCTAATCATGGCACCATTCACGGAAATCCTATTTGGGACTCCACTCTGTCGCTGGTTGATGCTACACCCAGTCAACCTGAAGAAGCCTCTTCACTTGAAACACCAATCCAAAAAATAGTTAATTCGTTGATTTGGATTGGGATTGTGCTGGGATTGTTTGCACTCTTTTTATCAATATTTTTCCAGAGGGCAGCGCGATGAATTTCAAATTAATAATGCTGTCGGCTTGAGATAGGCTACCGGGCGATTGTTTTCGGCCCAAACTCAAACGCAACACAATGGCAGAGAGTAGAACTGCATTGGGGACAAGTTTTCATCTGAAGCGTCAAAGATAAAATTACTCAGTTGATGCCCAAAGAGGTTTTGCTCTCACGCCTATTTGTATAGTTTGTCCACATCGTTAATGTAGTAGTTACTGGTTACTGCCACTGAGAGGATGTTTTAAAAGGGTCAACTTAAGTTCTGAAAGCTACCTTAGTAGGAGATTAAGTAGCCTCAAATGCTCAATCTACCGTAGTAAACCCTCAGTAGTTGAGCTAGTCAAAGTCGGTCAAGGAGACTTTATAAAACATCCTCTAAGGACTTTTTTAGCTCCTTGACGCTCCGGAACACTACCAGATGTGACCAAGACGCGCAAAACCAACCCTAACAAATCTACCGTCAGATGTCGTTTGCGCCCGTGTATCTGTTTAAGAGCGTCATAACCCACATCTATTGAAATCATTGTTGCTGTTTCTACTGATTGGCACACGAGCAGCAACTTCTGATGGACTAGGTTCCCTTCCGGCGGCGGCCCGAACCCACTGATAAAGTTGATCGTGAATCTTCAACCAAGTACCATCTTGGCTCCATCTCCAGAAATAACCATAGACGGTTGACCAAGCTGGAAAATCACCTGGTAAAGCTCGCCAGGTACAACCCTGACACAGTACATAGAGAATTGCATTGACCACCGCCAACAAAGCTACACTGCGCTTCCATCCACCTGGTTTTACTGACGGAAATAGGTCTGCAATTAATTCCCACTGAACACACGTCAGATTACTAGGATATGCTTTAGTCATTTGCTCACAAGGTGCGGGTATCTACAATATTTCAGCTTAAGCCTTGTGAGCTTTCTTACCGCAGCCTCCCCTTTTAAAACATCCTTTTAGTACCCAGCGTCTAATCAGGCTGTGGCGGCATTTTTATCCCATTTCACTTTATATCTACAACAGCTCCGTCTATTGCCTCCAATTTATCGGGGGATGCAAGGGGGATCTCTGCGTAACTCCTATTATTATTAGAAAGTAGAAAGTGTTGTAGTTGTATGAATTTTCAGCTAAATGCTGATGCCAGATTCATATCCCTTTATCAACACATCTGTAATCCTATTTTGTTTTTTGTTTGCAACATATAGCACGCCGATCTCTTCGCTAGCCTCTGGGCAATTATTGTGAGATAGGATGCCAGAAAGAAGGATAAAAGAGAAAAATGTCACAGCAGCAACTTCAATGGCAAATCCAGTCAACTGTTCAACCACCGGCGGCATTTATTGAGGAAGTCAGACGCCACGCACCAGGATTACCCGGACATTATGCTGCACAGATGTTGTGGCAACGGGGGATTCGCGATATTCAGCAATTGTCGGGGTTTTTAAATTCTCAGTTGTATCACCCGGCAAGTCCCTTTGAATTTGGGCAGGAAATGCAATGGGCTGTAGAACGATTAATAAAAGCCCGTAACGCGGGGGAAAAAGTTTCCATTTGGGGAGATTTTGATGCTGATGGGATTACCGCAACATCGGTTCTCTGGGATGGACTGGGACAGTTTTTTACCCAGCAGCAGCAGCTAGTTTATTACATTCCCAATCGTTTAACCGAGTCTCATGGACTCAATGAACGGGGGATTGAAGCCCTTGCCCAGGATGGAACAAAGCTAATTGTAACTTGCGACACTGGTAGCACAAATCTGAAGGAAATTGAATATGCCCATCAACTAGGGATTGATGTAATTGTCACGGATCACCACACCCTGCCAGAGGAACGTCCAGCGTTGACAGCTATCATCAACCCCCGCTATTTATCCAAAGATCATCCGATGTTTCACCTTTCGGGTGTGGCAGTTGCCTATAAGTTAGTAGAAGCACTTTATGAAACTTTGCCGGATGTTCCCCAACAGCCGTTAGAAGATTTATTGGATTTAGTGGCAATTGGTTTAATTGCCGATTTAGTGCAGTTAAGCGGTGATTGTCGCTACCTGGCACAGCGAGGAATTTCAGTGCTGCAACAGCAAACTAAAAAGCGGAATCGTCCTGGGGTTGCTCGTCTATTAGAATTGTGTCAGAAAAGTGGCGATCGCCCAACGGATATTTCTTTCGGTCTTGGCCCTAGAATTAACGCGGTTAGCCGCATTCAAGGCGATGCTTCTTTCTGTGTGGAGTTACTTACCAGCCGCGATGAGAAGCGCTGTCAGCAATTGGCATTAGAAACAGAATTAGCCAATGCCCGTCGCAAGTCATTGCAAAAAGATGTCGCCGCTGAAGTTAATAAAAAATTAAGCCAGCTGGACTTATCAACGACTAGCGTGATTGTTCTTTGCGATACGCAATGGCCTGTCGGTGTCTTGGGTTTAGTGGCGGGGCAAGTGGCGCAGGAAACAGGGCGTCCTACGATTTTGTTGAGTACAGAGGGCGATTTGAGTGAAAACGCTTTAGCACGCGGTTCCGCCCGTTCTGTGAATCAAGTCGATCTTTACCAGTTGGTGAAAGCGCAAGAACACCTCTTACATCGATTTGGCGGTCATCCCTTCGCTGCTGGGTTGAGTCTCCCAGTTGATAAGATTCCCTTGTTTACAGAAGCTGTTAACCAGCAATTGCGAGCTTCTGTGGGCACTCCAGATGGGACACCTTTAGCGCCGATTGTGCAGGCCGATTTGATGTGTACGGTCAGTGAATTAGGAAGAGATTTATTTTGGGAACTGAAACTATTAGAACCCTGCGGAATGGGCAATCCCACACCGAAATTGCTCATTCAAAATTGCTGGTTTGAGAATACTTGGAATAGTAATACTCAGGACTTAAAAGGCACAAAAGTTCAATATATCAAAACTACTTTTAAAATTCGAGATGACTCTTGCGAAACTGGGTTTTCCGGAATCTGGTGGGGACATTATAAGGAAGAGCTACCCCAAGGTAGATGCGATGCAATTGTCGAGCTTGATTTTAATAGCTACGAAAATCCTAATAAAGGGATTAGACCTCACTATGAAGTGCGGATAATTGCCGTGCGTTCTTTAGAACAGCCGCAGCAGTTAGGCACTCCGAACCAGATAGACTGGATTTTAGACTGTCGTGAGGAGTCCGCACTTGCTACTGCTGCGCTATCAGTTCTGCCAGTTCGAGAGTGCCCCAGTAGCTGGGATGAGCTGCAAGTGTGGTTCAGGCGGGCAATTCAGGCAAATCAAACCCTCGCGATCGCGTATCCTCCCCCAGAACCCGTTCCCCCCAGCCAAATCTGGCTGCAACTGTTAGGAATTGCCAAATACCTCAGTCGCACGGGTCAAGAGGCGACGTATACTCAACTGCACCAAAAGCTGGGAATTAGCGATCGCACTCTCCAACTCGGATTAGAAGCCATCTCTCATCTCGGCTTCCATGTTAAACAACTTGACTGGATGGTTCAAATTACTTGGCATTCCCAGGAAGATGCCGGTCATTCTGATTTAGGGAACGCACAATTACCGAAAGCAGAGACAGCCATTGAACAATTTATCGCAGCAGTTCAAGAAGAACAATTTCGCCAAAGGTACTTCTATGAAATTCCCTTGTCTACCATTCGAGCAATGGCTGCTCAAACTGCCGTTTATTAAAAAATGAGTCGGCGATCGCATTTGTTACGGCTGGGTAAGAGAATGCGATCGCGACTCGCTACTGAATATTCCCCTGGTGTTCGCACTTAAAACCCCGCTGACGCCAATCTTTTATATCTACATCCTTCAGGGGAATTAATTTTGAACATTTAGGCTGATAAACCTGACTCACCATTGCCCACAACAAACTACGAGATAAGTCCAATCCTGTCTTGAAAGAGGATTCTCGATTGCCAGGAATGCCTTGTTCGGGAACAATCTCTGGCTCTACCCAAATGCCTTGAGCGCCCATGAGAATCTGTGCTAGCCACTTAGCTCGTGGTAGATGGGTACCGGAAGTAATTAGTTTGACTTTTTTTACTCCCCATTCGCGTAGAATCGGCACACTATAGTAGAAGTTACCAAAGGTGGAGTCTGCACACTTTTCTAACCAAACTCGCTCTATGGGAGCATTTTCCCGTTGAAAAATTAGCAAAATGCACGGTTCGGGAGAACCTTGAGAAATTAATATGCGGGTTTGCGGGTATTCTTTTGCAAGCTGAGCTACGTATATTTCTCTACGAATACTACCTCCTAAAACCAAATAGGCATCTACTGGACCGGACGCCGCAGAGCGCAAAGTTAGCATAATAGTTAATAACCATGTCCCCAAGATGACGCTAAAGATAGCGATCCCTGGTGTTAGAAGTTGTTGCCATCTTCTGAAACCAGCCCGCCTAGATAAGTTGATGCGATCGCGCACAGTTGAACTACCTCTGCGTTTTCCGGGCATTTTGAGAATTTGAAGGGTATTTAGCCGATGCTTAACACTACTTTAGCTAGCCAAGCGATTTTGTTGTTCTTTTACTCTGGCGGCGATTACACTTAGGTAGACAAAAATTTGCAGGGGAGTCTAGCTAAATTAGACTGTTATCCTTGTTACAGAGACGAATAAGGAGGACACTGGGCGAACTGGCACAAAATTGATGCAGCCTGGTTAATTAACCTGAGTATCTTAGAAATAGTTCGTTTCAGGCGTCACGCGGTATCTACACATTAAACCCCACCCGTTCGAGCCACCGTTCATGAATCCATCCCCAAAAAACTTTTCCTTGCTCCATGTTGCTCTCTTTGGTGGAGCGATCGCTACGACAGCAGCTTTGTCTTTCTTTGGCTCCTCCGTTCGCGCTGCTCTACAGGAAAGTCCAAAATCAGTCGTCGATGAGGCATGGCAAATTGTCAACCGCGAGTATGTTGATGGCACCTTTAATCAGGTGGATTGGCAAGCAAAGCGGCAACAGCTGTTGAACAAAAACTATAATTCCCGTGAAGATGCCTACAAGGCGATTCGGGAAGCATTGGAAACCTTAGGCGATCCCTACACCCGCTTTTTAGATCCTAAACAGTACCAAGCCCTCACCAGTCAAACTTCCGGCGAACTCTCTGGCGTCGGCTTGCGTTTGGAACTGAACGAAAAGACTCAGGTTCTTACCGTCGTAGAACCCATTGAGAATTCCCCAGCAGTGAGAGCGGGACTTCAGACTGGGGACAAGATTTTGACAATTGATGGCAAAGCCACAAAAGGGATGAGTGTGGAAGCCGCCGCTAACCTGATTCGGGGTGAGGTGGGGACGAAAGTAAAGCTTAAGCTGTCACGAGACGGAAAAGGCGACTTTGATGTGACATTGACCAGAGCGCAGATTGAAATAGCAGCCGTCCGTCAGTCGGTCAAGCAGGAAGGCAAGTTGCGCGTTGGCTATATCCGTCTGAATGAATTTAGCGCTCACTCAGCAGAGCAGATGCGCCGCGCTATCCAATCCCTGAATAACGACAAAGTAGATGCTTTTGTATTGGATTTGCGGGGAAATCCGGGTGGATTATTGCACGCGAGTGTGGAAATTGCCCGGATGTGGATGGACAAAGGTGCTATCGTCCGTACCGTAGACCGCAAGGGAGACAACGAAGAATTTGCGACAAATCGCACGGCGCTGACACAGTTGCCTTTGGCTGTGCTGGTAGATGGCAACTCGGCAAGCGCCAGCGAGATTCTCTCAGGTGCGTTGAAGGATAATGGTCGAGCCACAATTATTGGCTCTCAAACCTTTGGCAAAGCGTTAGTGCAGTCGGTACATTCTCTCTCCGATGGTTCGGGTTTAGCGGTCACGATTGCCCACTACTACACTCCCCTAGGAACGGATATCAGCCACAAGGGGGTGACTCCGGATATCAAGATTGACCTGAACGACGATCAGCGAAAGCGTCTGGGGACGAATCCATCACTGGTGGGAACTCAGCAAGATCCCCAATATGCTCGCGCGATCGCAGCTTTAGAAAACACCCGCCTTGCCCAACCCAATAAACCTCAACGGACCCGACCGATTAGCGTCCGGTAAGTAGTAAAGGAAGTGAGGGCTGAAGAGTGAGGACTGAGGGTTGAGGACTGAGGACTGAGGACTGAGGAAAAGAGGAAGAAGTAAGAAGAAACTGGAGAAAAATTGACTACTTTTAAATATTTCTTTTCTTCTAGCCCAGTCCTCAATCCTCAGTCCTCAGTCCTTTTTTGTTGGTATTTTTGTTTCTCAACGGCAGCGCGAAGACCGCCTGTAATTCGAGCAACTTCTTGTGCCTGTGTTAAAAGCTGGTTGAATTCAGTCTGCTTGAGATAACCAATATCAAAGGCGACATAAAGTTGAGAACGAAGTTCGGCACAAGAAGATTTGGCGATAGAAAGAAACTGATGAAACTCTGCCCGACCACCTCGCTCGAAGCCTTCTGCAATATTAGACATTATGGAGACTGCTGCTCGTTGAATTTGCCTAGAAAGCCCAAAGTCTTTTGCAAAATCACCCTGTTGAGTGACTTGATAAGTTGATTTTGTAAGGATTCTAGCTTTTTGCCAAGCAATCAAATCTTCAAATCGCTCTACTCTATCTTTCACTCGCCTATCCCCCTCTATTTCTCACTGACTCGCCTGTAAGACGCCTTCACTCCTGACTCCTGATTCCTGACTCCTAACTCTTCACTTCTCAGTCCTCAGCCCTCAGTCCTCAGTCCTAACTCTTCACTCCTCACTTTTCTGTAGCTGGCTAACTAAGTGAACAAGTTCTGGCAAAATTAGCTGTTGGATGGCAAGTTTAACGGCATTGGTAGAACCGGGGATGGAAAATACCAGTTTGGTTTGATAGACACCGGCAACGGCGCGAGATGCGATCGCCCGCGAGCCAATTTCCTGATAACTGAGAAACCGGAACAATTCGCCAAATCCAGGCAAGATTTTTGAGAGCAAGCTTTCTAGAGCGTCGTAGGTGGTATCTCTCGGCGCGATGCCAGTGCCTCCATTGAAGATCAAAGCATCCAGATCCGGGCGTTGGGCGAGTGCTTGCAGCTGCGCCCGAATCTCCTCCGGTTCATCTTTGAGAATGGCGTACTCTGAGACCGCATGACCGGCATCTCGGAGTAACTGTTTAATCAATTGACCGCTTTTGTCGGTTTCGGGCGATCGCGTATCGCTAACTGTGATAACAGCGCAAGTCACTGTCATCCTCGCCGGGTCTGGGTGAGGCAGATTGGTCATGGGTAAGCTATTCCCTCAAGAGTTTTGAGTTTTTAAAAACGGGCTTTTCTGGGATATCTTACTGCCACACGGCTGTCCGATTAACCGTTCCTACGAATCTTGACTCCTGATTTCGCTAGCTCTTGGTAAGGGCACGCGCATTCAAATACTGTTCGGTTAACTCAAATTTTGCACCAAGCCCTCAGAATGGAATTTTGCGGCGATTGCATTCCAAGTCCTAAAAGCGCGAACCAACCGAAAATCAAGGGTTCTGTAACCTGCTCCCGGCAGGTTTTCATGTGTGCTTGCTGTCGCTGTGCGGTGTCAACCGCTCAGTGGAGGGGTGTAGAGACGCATTAGCGAAATGGTGCATTCGTACTGCGACACGTTAACGCAGTGCAGTGCCGCACCATTTCGCGTCTCTACCGGAGGTTACTGGTAGGCAAATGAGCTTATCCGAACCGGATTGCATGGGTATTGCCTGTGCCCCAAGCACTTAGCTCTTTATTTAGGACTGGCTAAGTTCCAAACCATGATCTTTTGCATACCGTTGCATGAAGCGCATGAAGCGATCCCATTCTTCAGGAGACTTCATCAGGTAAGTTGCTTGGAGGTCTTTTGCTTGACCGTTGACGAATACGCCCTTGACTTCTCTCGTCAACAGTTCTCCTTCCTCGTCAACCATGTACATCCCAGTGATTTCCCCTGAGGTTTCGGTGTTAAAGGCGTTGGGACTTTCAAAATAAAACGTAGCGGTGCCATGAGCGCCACTCTTAGAGCGGGTTAGCTTTACATCCGGTATGACTTCTTCGTTGATCCCTCTGGAAAATTGAATTTGAGCCATAATTCTGCCACCAAGTTTTTATGATAGATAACTTAACATTTTCTCATTATTTAGAGCGGACTGGTTCAGCTTTTACGGGTGCTTTTGGGCACTTTAGTACCTCGGATGCCACCAAGAGACCTGAGTTAGACGAGCAATCAAGTTATAATTAAACATATTTTCCTGAAAATTGGCATAAATAAGCTTTTTTAGGGCGATTAGTATGGCTTAGTTTCTTAAGCTCAAAAATGCTACTTTAAGCGCTTCTAAAAGGGAAAATTAGCTTAAAATCACGGATGCGATCGCTCTTTTGGTGTGAGATGAATCTTGAATCTTTACTCCGACTCAATCGCCTAATTCGCGTCATCGGCTTCGATGATGCGCCGTTCGCACGCCGTAGGGGTGGTAGTGCCTCCATCGCTGGGATCGTTTGTGCAGGCACCCGCTTTGAGGGCATGGTGTGGGGAAAGGTGCGGCAAGATGGCTGGAATGCAACTGATACCGTTTGTAAGCTACTGATCGGTAAAAAGTTCTTGCCGCAATTACACTTAGTGCTGCTCGACGGCATCGCTTTTGGCGGTTTTAATGTGATTGACCTTCCTAAGCTTGCCGAGCGATTGGAACTCCCTTGCGTTGCCGTAATGCGGCGTCAGCCTGATTTAGCCGCCGTCAAACAAGCCATTCACCACTTGCCACAGCCAGAGCGACGGCTCAAGCTTTTGCAGCGTGCTGGTGGAATTTATACCTTCCCGCCATTCTTTTTCCAAGTGTGCGGTGCTGAGCCAGACGTAACAGCTGCGGTGCTGCAACGTCTGACTGACTGCGGCAACGTTCCAGAGGCATTACGTCTGGCGCATTTAATTGGAGCAGCGGTGGTGAAGGGAGAAAGCGGACGTTCGGCGTAAGGATTTGGTAATGAGAGTTTTGAGTTTTGAGGCGAGCGAAAGTCCTTTAACTCAAAACTTTTTCCCAATTATCAAAAAACAACCATTAGGCGGGATGAAAGTAAAAAGCTGCTCCCAAAACGATGTAGGTTGCTAAGAGCAGTACGCCTTCTAACCAGTTAGAGCGTCCGTCTAGACTGATAAGATTGGCAACAGTGACAGCGATCGCTACCGCAATCACTTCAAAAGGATTGAAGTTGAGATCCATTGGTTGACCAATGACAACTCCTACCAAAACTAAAATTGGAGCCACGAGCAGGGCAACTAATAAACTAGACCCCATCGCCACAGAAACGGATAAATCCATATTGTTTTTGAGAGCAACGTTGACCGCAGTTACATATTCGGCAGCACCGCCAACTAGAGGCAACAGAACAACACCTGTAAATAAGGGAGTCAAACCCAGACCCTTTGTTGCTTCCTCCACAACTCCCACAAAAATCTCTGACTCAAAGGCAACTGCAACCGTAGAGGCTACTAACACACCAATCCAGAGCCAAAGATTCGGTTTGTGGGCAGTTGATTCAGCTTCAGAACCGATTGAATTTGGTGAGTCTAAATCGACTAATCCCACCTCGTAAAGATAGCTATGAGTTTTTAAAGAAAACAGTAACGTCAGAGCATAAACTACGATTAACACAGTGGCAACTGTGAGGGAGAGATTGCGAATTGCATCGAGTGGAACACCATTTGAGGTATTGATGACCGTCGTAGGCAAAATAAGGGCGATCGCTGCCAGCGTCATCGAGGAACCATTCACTCGCGCCACAATCGGCTTGAATTCCTGTTCTTTATAGCGCAGTCCTCCTAAAAGCATGGAAAGTCCCATGACTAGGAGTAAATTACTGATAATTGTTCCAGTAATACTTGCTTTAACAATGTCAACTAAACCAGCATTTAGAGCTGCTAAAGCAATAATTAGCTCGGTTGCATTTCCAAAGACTGCATTTAACAATGCACCAATCGAAGGCCCCGTAACGACGGCAACTTCTTCAGTCGCAGTGCTTAACCAAATTGCTAGGGGGACGATCGCGATCCCTGATGTAATAAAAATGGCAAGCGAACCCCACCCTAAATATTCAGCAGCAATTGAAATGGGTACAAAAATTAGCAGGACGTAAGAAATAATTTTCTTGATTGACATAGCGAATTGTGGCTGAAATTGCAGAGCATGATGAATTTTCCCACCCGATGAGACGTAGGAAAGTAGCAACGAGTTCTCCCCTGGATGGTTGAGACGAGTCATACTTTCACTGCTTGATGTCATCGAAAATTGGGCACCTCTCACCTCTGTAAGAATATCTGGAAACTTGTCAATTGCACCCTGTCGTTTCTCGTATGCTGATGTAGAAGCAGGAGGACTCGATGCCAAACGACAAACGAGAGGAAGGAAGAACCGCGCCTCGCCCCAATCGAGTGGGAGTTGCTCTGATAGCCGTCTCCGCGACGGGTTTTGCAACGCTGGCGATATTCGCTAAGCTTGCCTATGCGGAAGGATTAGATTTGCCCAGCACGCTGGCTTGGCGGTTTACAGGCGCAGCGGCGATACTCTGGTCTTGGCTAGTGTGGCGAGACGAGTGGCGCTTAAAACCGCAAGATGCGATCGCGTCCACCCTTTTAGGAGGCGTGGGGTATGCGATTCAAGCAACTCTGTTCTTTGGCGCTCTTGCTTACACCAGTGCTGGCGTTGCTGCTTTGTTGCTTTACACCTATCCTGCCTTTGTCACTGTCTTGGCGTGGGTAATCGAAGGCGATCGCCCTGGGTTCTACCGGAAGATTGCCCTCGGTTTAGCCCTCACCGGCTGTTTGCTGACTGCCGATTTGGGTGGAACTACCGTGCAGCCTTTAGGGTTAGGGCTGGGGATCGCATCGGGAGCCTGGTACGCACTTTATCTAACCTTTGGGGCGAGATTAGTGCGATCGCTCTCTCCGGTGACAACCAGTGCCTATCTGTCTCTCGGAGCCGCCCTCTCTTTTATGGGAGCTGCTTGCTTGGGGCGGGGGCTGATTATTCCCCAAACGAGCATTGCCCTAGGGACAATCGCCGGGTTGGCAGTGATCGCAACGGTGCTGCCCATCGTTACCTTGTTCGCGGGTATCCAGCGGCTGGGAACCTCCAGAGCTGCCATTCTCTCCACCATCGAACCCGTGGTGACAGTGCTGCTGGGAATCGTTTTCCTGGGAGAGCAACTCGTAGGCAGACAAATATTGGGAGGGTTACTGGTAGTCAGTTCTGTGGTGTTAATTCAGGCGTTTCCTCAAGATTAGTCGCTTGATTTACCCTCGCAGGGGTCTTGACGCAATTTGATCCCTTTGCTAAGTTCATGGATGAATGGACTTATTGCATAAAACTTAAATAAAAGAGTGATAAGTTCCATAGCGACCTAGAAAAAAGTGGCTTTTGCCAGAATTCTCAGGTACGCAGTCAATTTTCAGAATTAGACCAAATTAGACGCTTCCCCCTATGTTCAGCAGTAGTTTTTACTTTTATTGGTTTAGGACGGTTCACCGGCAGTGAATCCAGTGCCCGCATTGGAACCGCCCGGTGAACCGCAGAGTAAAATCTGCGGTTTTTTTTGTTTTAAGGAGCAACTTTTCATGGTGATGACCTATTTCAGTAGCTGGTTTTATGGCTTTTATTTTTGGCCCACAAGTTCCGGGTAAATAGCGTCATGCCAATGAATCGTCTATAGCCCGGAACTAGAAAAGGTTCCGGGCTTTTTTGTCAACTCCCTCGCCCTACTCCCTCCTGCAAGGAAGGGTCAGAAAAATCTTTTAGCTTCAAGGAGACTCAAACCATGATTAACGCCAAACTCGCCTCGCAATCCCACGCCAATCACCAAACTACTGTCAAACTTTCCGAACAAGTTTCCATCGGTGGGACGGAACTTGCGATCATCGGGGGGCCTTGTACAGTGGAAAGCTTGGAACAGATGGAAACTGTCGCTAGCCAACTCGCCGCAGCGCCCGTTCAGGCGCTGCGTGGCGGTGTCTACAAACCCCGTACCTCTCCTTATGCGTTCCAGGGAATGGGAGTGGAAGGACTCCAGATTTTGGCAGATGTGCGATCGCGTTATGGCATACCCGTCGTCACAGAAGTGATGTCAATTGGGCAAATAGAAGCTGTTGCGACTCATGCGGATATGCTGCAAATTGGGAGCCGTAATATGCAAAACTTCGATTTGCTGAAAGCTTTGGGACAAGCTGGCAAGCCAATATTGCTCAAACGTGGTCTAGCTTCTACGATTGAAGAATTTGTGATGGCGGCGGAATATATTTTAAGCCACGGCAATCCCGATGTGGTGCTGTGCGAACGGGGTATTCGCAGCTTCGATAACTATACGCGCAATGTGCTGGATTTAGGCGCGGTAGCAGCTTTGAAGCAGATAACCCACTTGCCAGTCATTGTCGATCCGTCTCATGCCGTCGGTAAGCGGGAATTGGTAGCACCTTTGGCAAAGGCAGCGATCGCTTGTGGTGCAGATGGCTTAATTATTGAGTGTCATCCAGAACCCGAAAAATCTGTTTCCGATGCTCGTCAGGCGCTTTCCTTAGAAGATATGGTGGATCTCGTTCATAGCTTAAGACCTGTAGCAGCAGCGGTTGGGCGAAATATATCCGAAGTAGGGGCGGGTTTCAGTTTAAAACCTGCCCCTATTCATTTCTCTGCCAAGAAACCATGTGGACTAACGGCTTAATCCTATTGATTGATTCTGCCGCGATAGCAATCTTCTTTAAGTTATACGCGAGTATTCGCCCGCCTTGTAGAGACAAGGCGGGGGAGAAATCAGCAGGATTACATCACATCTTTATTTTTTGTTTTCACCCGCTCATAAAACTCCTCCATCACTTCAATAAAAGAACTATCTTTCTTCCAAAAAGGCGGAAAATCCCCCTGCTTTTTAATCAAAATTGCTGGCAAGCTTGCCAGCGATGCCACTTCAACAGTTTGAGGCAGTCGCTTAGTCCCCAGCCAAAATTCTCTATGATTTATCTTCTCCGTAACCGGGACTTTTTCCAGTGGAGTGTAGTAAGACGCGGAGGGTTCTAAAGGGATTTCTTTTGCTGTGAGTTCAGTGGATAAAACCTCTCCTAAAGGAGATTTTGCCAGTTCAGCTTGCAGTGCTTCTTTAGATAAGCCTCTGAGTTCAAACAAGAGAAACGGATTGTGGTCTAGTTGGGACGCTACCAAGTAGTAGACACCCGCGATGTGTTTGCAGGGATTGGCGTAATCTGGACAAGAACAATTGGTTTTAAAATCTTTGCGATTGTGGGGGAGAAGATGCAATCCTAGCTCAGAAAAAGCATCTTCAATATTATCGGGAACTTCATTCATCAATAGCTTGGAGACAAAGCTAGCTTTTGATGAAAGGTATTTAATCGCCTTCGACCAACTGGATTCATCAATCGGTGTAATTTCAATATTGATAATATAGGTTGGCTCTTTATAAACTCCAAAATAGGGATTCACTGAACCTTTGACAACAGCATTAATTTCATTCTGGTCAATTTTGTAGTGGAGGACTTTCCCCCCATTCGCATAGGAACGTCCTCGTCCTAATCTCGCAGGATCGGTAAAAGCTTCTAAGGCTTGAATGAAGCGTTTTCCCCACCAGGTACGGCTAAATTGAGCCATGATTACTCCAAGATTGCAGCTTTGTTCAGTGAAATCAGTTGTTTAAAGGCTTCGTTATCAAGTTCTGTCAGCCAAGCTTCATCGGTACCAACAACAGCAGAAGACAGCTTTTTCTTATCTTCAATCATTTTATCGATGCGTTCTTCCAAAGTCCCAATTGCAATAAATTTGTGAACAAATACATTTTTATTCTGACCAATCCGAAAAGCTCTATCTGTCGCCTGATCTTCAACGGCGGGGTTCCACCAGCGGTCAAAGTGAAAGACGTGATTTGCTTTCGTTAGCGTAATGCCAACGCCGCCAGCTTTGAGAGAGAGAATAAACACTGATGGTTCAGTTTCTGGGTTTTGAAATTCGGTAATCATTTGTTCTCGCTTGTTGCGGTTGGTGCCTCCATGAATGTAATAAGTGTTGTAGTGACAAGTATGTTTGAGGTGTTTTTCTAGAGCGTCGCATATTTCCTTGAATTGGCTAAAAATTAACAAACTTTCGCCTTCAGAAATGGCTTCCTCAACCATTTCTGCAAGACGGCTAAGTTTATGCGATCGCTCGGTTGAAAATTCGCTCCCATCTTGTAAAAATTGCGCTGGATGATTGCAAATTTGTTTCAGCCTCAGCAAGGTTGACAAAATTAACCCTTTGCGCTGAATGCCTTCGGAATCATTAATTTTTTCGCTCACATCTTTAACGACAGCTTCATAAAGAGAAGCTTGTTCTTTTGTCAAATTGCAATATAATTTTTGTTCGACTTTATCCGGTAGATCGTTAATAATTGATTGGTCGGTCTTGACTCGACGTAAAATAAAAGGTTCTACCAATTTCTTCAAGGTCGTAGACTTCACCCGATTATTGTCTTTCTGAATCGGAATCTCAAAACCCTTACGAAATTGTGCTTCTTTACCCAAATAACCAGGATTTAGAAAGTTAAAAATTGACCATAAATCCAGTAACCTATTTTCTACTGGTGTTCCTGTTAATGCCAGTCGATGGTTAGCGGTCAACTTTAAAATCGCCTTGGTTTGAGCAGCTTTAGGATTTTTGATATTTTGCGCTTCATCCACCACCACTCGATGCCATTTCAGACTATGCAAAAGTTTTTCATCTTTTCGAGCCAAAGTAAACGATGTAATCACGACATCATGCTTAAGGCAAGCTTCTTTAAAATCAGCGACTTGTTGAATGCGGCTACTGCCATGATGCACCATTGCTTGTAGATGAGGCGCAAATTTTTCGATTTCTTTTTGCCAATTTCCAACAACTGATGTCGGTGCAATTAATAAAGTTGGTAAAACTGAATTTGTCGATTCTTTTTCATTCACCAGCCGAGCAATGACTTGAACCGACTTACCCAATCCCATATCATCAGCAAGACAACCATTTAGACCGAGCGTTTCTAAATATTGCAACCAGGACACGCCGCGTTTTTGGTATTCGCGTAAATTTCCCTGCAACTTCGGCGGATTTTGAACCGGCTCCAGTCTACTTTTATCCTCCAATTTCGCCATCATTTCTGACAATGTCTGGTCATGCTCGACTTCAATATCATCCTCCGCTGCTGCGGCTAATTTCATGAAATCTAACAAAGTCATTTCTGGCTGTTCTTTAGCCTGAGATTGCCAGAATTCCAACATCTGCTGCATCTTTTCTTGGTCTAGTTCTATCCACTGACCGCGAAATTGCACCAGCGGCGTTTTAGCTTTGACGAGTTGCTGCCATTCTTTTTGAGTAACCGGCTGACCGCCAATTGATAGCTCGTATTGATACTCAACAATCGCGTCTAAATTAAAGTATCCTTTGTTAGCAGCTTTGGATTTACCAACGCTTCGAGAAGACGTTTTCAGCCGAACTCTAGCTTTCCGACGACCATCCGGCGTCCACCAGGCGGGAACGATGACTGTGTAACCGGAATCTTCTAATACCCAGGCGCTTTCTTTGAGAAATTCAAAGGCTTCTTGCAGATTAAGTTGCAACCCGATTGGCTGGTCAGTTTCCAATCCCTGCCATAGTTTAGGGTACATCCGCGCTGCATATCCCAAATTCAAAAGCAGATTATTTTCAAAATCTTTGCCAAAGTATTTTTGAATATCTTTTTTACTTTTCTGATTCAGCCGCCAATAATCCTCTAAAGAAAGTTTTAAAGAGGGATCTTGTTTGGAGGTAGCCAAAAAAGTAATTCGCCAGTTATCTGTTTCCGAGTTAGCTTCTTGTAACTGAAAGCAGAGGTCAAAATTCCCTGTATTTTGGCTGCGGGTTAGTTTAGCTTTCCAGGCATACCACTGCTTGTATTCTTCTAAAGCTTTTTCGGTAGTTTGCGGGTTTTTGCTGTCCGGATAGAAACAATCATAAAGGATGGTATCTGTAATCTGCTGATCGAATTTAGCAGTCGAGGGAGTATGGGTGACAATTTCATGCAACAGACATTCAGAAAAGTGACGGAGTAAGCTTTCTTTAGAAAAAAATTCTACTGTTGTCCTGGGTACGGAAGAACCGGCAACGCAGACTAGAGGCATATAGTCTGCATATCTTTGAATTAAGGTTTCGTATTTTTCAGAAACAATCTCCCATCCTGAATAAATTTCAAAGGAATTAGCGGTTTGCTTGCGTTTTCCTTTGGTTACAGCAGGAAGTTCTCGATATTTGAGGCTGGGAATATATTGGTCTTTGAATATAATTTGTTTAAATGCTTGGGTATAGTGATACCAAAATAGGAGGTCTGAACCGATAATAATTTCACCAAAGTTATGTAAAGCCAAGAAGTGAAGATCGTTAAGCAGTTTAATAACATTATTGACCTTGGCATAGCTATAACTGCCGGTTTTCACCCTAGCGTTCACTTCATAGGTATCAATTTCCCAGTCCGTAAATTCTTCATAGTCTTCGTTAACTTCTTCTTCCAAATATTTAATTAATTCAGGAGAAGGAAGAGGCTGGTTGTTCGCGGTGGGAAGAGCAATGTATTGAGTAGAAATATTCTCGCTAATCTTATGATAGGGTGCTGTGGCGATTCCCAGTTCATTGCTTAGAAAAGCTTCCAAGTCGTCTTTTGCAAGATGGCTGGGATGGATGTTTTTTTGCGAGTTGCGGCGTTTTTTTAAAATTGGGGTTTCTACCCACAGGTAAAATGCACCTGTTTGTAGGAAATTAGCTTCTGCCTTAGGAATCCAAGTACCGTGGAGGATTTTCATAGGTAGATGCCTCAAGGAGAGTTTTCTCAAATTGTAGCGGGTTAAGGATGCGAACCTTTCGCAGAAGTCGTCCCTTGGGGACATTGCTTCTTATCTGTTGCAATTATTTAGCTGTTTGCGTTCCTAGTGTCAAGTTTTCTAACTGGCTTATGGATTAAAAAATGTAACGGTAAAAGTTAAAATCCGAGTAAAAGAGAGCTTTCTACAAAAAACAAAGATTGGTCTTAGAAAGGCAGCCAATATGCTAAACGGTTAATTTCAGTTGTGGCTGAGACTTTTGGAGGGATTCACCCTCTTGTGAATAGGCTTGTACAGATAGCCGTCGTGGTTGCTGTATACACAGTTACAGCCCGGAACTTTCCCACCAGAGATAGATGTTAGCTATGCTAGTAGTTGCACCTACAGACTGACAGCGGTTCTACCGCTAGCACGACAACATTTAAATTGGCGATTGTTATTCTGATTAAGGAAAAAAACACCGGATGGGCGTTATGCCGCAGTGGCCCAGAATCGGACATCAAAGAAGAGCGACGTCAGATGTCCGAACGGTTTAAATAACAAAAGGCCTAGAAGGTGTGGAGTTTTTGTCGCTTCCTCCACTTTGTTACTACCGAGGGGAGGCGCAACCCTCCATCAGAGCGGTCTTAGGTAGTAAACGCTTGTGCTGTAACAACTCATTGTCTATGCAAAAAAGCCTTGACTCCTTTTGGAGTCAAGGCTTTTCTGTCTGATTATCTTATCTGCATCCTAAATGATTTGTGAAGGCGAGATCTGCGATTTCCAGACAGAAGTTGGGGATCTCAAGGGCTGGCTCATTACTCAAATAGAATTGCTATATCTGCGATCGCTATTGGCAATTTTCTGTATTTCTTCAGCAATTTATTTTCGCTACCCTCAGCCCCTTTTTAAAATCTGTAGGCACAGCAGGCTCCCCAAACCTCTCTCCGACCCGGTAGAGGGGTTTTGAAGAGGAAGGGACTGGGTTAGATTTGCCAGGGCTTTGAGCGAATTAGAAAAACTTGCACCTGGCGTGGCTTATCTGGGAACAGGTTCATAGTTTGTTCCTTGCAACAATAATGAAACCAGCGGGGATGCCATGAGGGTAGTGATAATTGCCATAACGACCATGATGGTAAATAAGGTTGGAGTAATTACACCTTCCTCTAAACCAATGTTGAGGATAATTAACTCCATCAATCCTCGTGCGTTCATTAACGCCCCAATGGTTGCGGACTCGCGCCAACTTTCACCTGCGAGTTTTGCTGCCAACATACAAGCTAGCCCTTTCCCCGCGATCGCTATCAGGATAATCAGTAATGCGATCGCCCAGAGTTGCGGCGTGTTGACTAACCCGATTTGCGTGTTCAGTCCGGAGAAAACGAAGAAAATGGGGAGCAAAAATGAAGTCGTCAAAAACTCCGTGTGGTGGCGCACTTGATCGGCAAATTCGCCCCGTGGCATCACCGTACCCAGAATAAACGCCCCAAACACCGCATAGATGCCTACCAAATCGGTAAACCACGCGCATACCATCAAAACGACTAAAACTAATGTCAGGGTTTGCATCGTCACGCCCTTCTCTTGCCGAGTCCGACGTGCGAAGAAGGTAAATGCCCGTCGTCCGACGAAAATCATCAACAACACGTAGCCAAAACCCCCGCCAATCGCAAAGGCGGCAATACTGGCGCTGCCTTTAATGCTGGCAAGTACAATCGCCAGCAAACACCATGCCGTCGCATCATCGATCGAACCAGCTGCCAGTGCCAGCGTCCCGAAGCGGGTTTTGGCGATGCCGCGTTCGTATAGCATCCGGGCGAGCATCGGAAATGCTGTAATCGACATGGATGCGCCCAGATATAAGGCTGCTGCCGGACGAGTAATTCCAGGTTTGAAGAGTTCGCCATTGCCGTACAACAACAAAGCTGCGATCGCGCCTAAGATAAAAGGAGCCAAAATTCCTGCCCCAGATACCAAACCGGCACTCTTGACTCGGCGCTTGATCAAATCGGTATTAAACTCTAAGCCGATCAAGAACATATAAATGACCAACCCAATCTGGCTGATGGCAAAGAGAATCGACATCGATGGGTTGGGAATTTTCGTCGCCGCATCAATCACAATCGGGGCTTTGGGGAACAGCCATTGCTGCACATCAGGAAGCAGCAGACCAAACAGAGATGGCCCTAACATCACCCCCGCGATCATCTCGCAGACAACATCGGTTTGACCAAAATAGCGCCGCCCAATCATCGACACAATGCGACAAGTAGCGAGAATAACGGTTAGTTGCAGCAATAACTTTAAAACGAGATCAAAATTCGACATCCTATGCCTCTGGGTCGGGAGTGTTGCGATGTATCTAGGAGTAAAGTGCTGAGAGTTTATATAGAATCAGCGCTTACATCCCGATTTCCGTACCCAAACTTTTTTCAGCAAGTTTTTGCAACATAACCTAGAAAGTTGCTCTAGGAATCTAGGGAATATTATTAATGTGAGAAAATTTCACACCCCATTAGAATGAATACAGCATCAGTAAGCGGCTGTAAGACTTTAACCTGCTAAGCGTGCGGCTTTCTATTCAGAAAATACACCTTTTGGTATTAGGATTGGTTTACTGAGTTCTTCTCCTTCTGCCGTTAGATGCCTTTTCTAACACGGCTAAATTAAGGAAACTCCTCATGTCAGTCCCCAAAGATCCTCTTCAGCCAATAAAAAATCGACTTCTTGCCGCTTTGCCTGACGAGGAGTACGAACGTCTGGTTCCCCATCTAGAACCCGTCTCGCTCCCACTCAATCAAGTCCTCTACGAACTTGGCGTACCAATTGAATACGTTTATTTTCCCCAACAGGGAATTGTTTCTTTACTCAGCGTGCTGGAAGATGGCTCGACTGTGGAAGCTGGAATGGTGGGTAATGACGGAATGGTAGGTCTCCCCATAATTTTAGGAGGCAACAAAACGAGCAACCGAGCGTTGGTGCAGGTCGCAGGCAATGGCATGAGAATGAAGGCAGAGCAGCTCAGATCCGAGTTTAAGCGGGGAGGGGTACTGCAAAGCCTGCTGTTGCGCTATACGCAAGCACTGCTGACTCAGGTTTCTCAAGGAGTCGCCTGCAACCGCCTGCATACGATAGAAGAGCGACTTGCCCGGTGGCTGCTAACCGTTCAGGATCGCGTGGAATCAGACCAGTTTCCCCTCACTCAGGAATTTATCGCCCAGATGTTGGGCACGCGCCGTTCTGGCGTCACGGTGGCGGCTGGCACCCTCAGCAAAGCGGGAACGATTCGCTACAGCCGTGGCAAAATCACCATTCTGAATCAAGGCGACTTGGAAGCGATCTCCTGCGAGTGTTATGGAATTATCAAAGCCGAGTTCGGTCGGTTGCTTGGCACGGAACACCGTTAGATGGCGTTGTACTAGATGGTGTTGCCCTAGATGCTGTTGCACAACTGCGGCTAGGATTAATGATTGGGCGAGCGTTGTATATAGGGTTTCTCTTTTGGATGCAATAGATTCGGAACCTCACCCCCAACCCCTCGACCTTCACGGAGAGGGGAGAATATTCAACCCTGGGTTCACGAATAGCTATCAAATTCATTCTTCAAGCGGGCGACGCGGGGTAAATGGCGGATAAATTCTTTTTAAATTGTTTGTTTTCTCGTATGTGCGAAAGCGGACAGACAGCGTTTGCGATCGCGTTTATTGTTTAAATAGTACCAAGTGTAACTTGAGCTGAAACTGTCATTCTGCGCGGTTTCCTAAGCGCTACTAAGGGGAGCCAAGCACAAAGCGCACAATCGTAGTACATGGTGAGATGCTACCGTCACCATCACAAGAGACAGTTACACATCATTAGATAGACAGCTTTGAAGCTCCGTCGTGTTGCCAAGTATGAAGGCGAAGATGGCAACTGACAAATGTGATAAGTCTCAGCAAAGCTGAGCTAAAAGGGGTTTTTGACCACAAAACATGACTAGATGCCGATAAATCTTGTAGGTTTCCCTAAATATGTGCGAAACCGGACAGACGTTACTGTTACTCGCGTTTATGCTTGAAATAGTCGAGTATTAAGTTCCTCTCGTGTCCCTTGTTGTCTCCTTTAACAGACGACTGAATTAGGGAGTTTCCATCTGTCAGGGTCAAAGGAAATAAGAGGTGTAAAATGAATAATTTAACAAGAATGCCTTTTACATATAATGATACGAACCAAGAAAAACTTTGGGGAAATGGTTGGAATAAACTAACTCCAAAGCAGAAAGAATTGGTTTCAGAAATTCTTAGAAATTTAAAACAAAGAAGCCTAGAAGCCTGGTAGTGCGACTCCCTGTTAAAAATAGGTGGATAATTATCTTTCAGAGTGCCTTGTCCTCAAGGTTGGTTGCTTGGATATTAAGGTAGGCTAAAGACCTCTTCATCCGTTGGAATATCTGTTACTGATTGCTCTACTTTGTGAGGATGAATCTAGATGCATTCACCGATAAAGTAATTACAGCGGTCGCAATTTATCTAGATGATGCTAAATATCAAAAAAATAAACATCAAAATCCCGCCTTGCCCCGCAAGCGGGGCAAGGCGGGATCGATTTAGGACAATTGCTAAAAAATATACCTCTACTTGACAGGTCGCTACACTTTTACTTGTATAACGATAAATGATGCCAATATCACAATCAACTGCCTATACGACTCCGCCCCGGACTAAAGCAGCTTATGAGTTAGAAGCTTTGCTGGACTACATAAAGCGAAGTCGTGGTTTTGATTTCACCAGCTACAAGCGTCCTAGTTTGATGCGTCTGGTAATGAGCCGGATACAGAAAGTGGGGATCGACAGCTGTACAAAGTATATTGATTACCTAAAGGCGCATCCCCAAGAATTTACTCACCTATTTAACACACTTTTAGTCAATGTTACTTCTTTCTTCCGCGATCGCTCAGTTTGGGATTATTTGTCTCACGAGCTGATCCCTCAGATCGTTGCGAAGAAGGAACCAGACGAACCGATTCGAGTTTGGAGTGCTGCATGCGCTTCTGGAGAGGAAGCTTACTCGTTAGCAATCATCCTTGCGGAGATACTGGGAATCGAACAGTTCCAGGCGCGGGTCAAAATCTACGCCACAGATATCGATGAGGAAGCTCTTAAGCAAGCTCGTCAGGGAACTTATACGGCTAAGGAAGTTGCGGGGATTCCTCCCGCTTTGTTAGAGAAATACTTTGATAGCACTCCTAACAGCTACATTGTTCATAAGGAGTTGCGTTCTGCGCTACTGTTTAGTCGCCACAACTTGATTGAAGATGCGCCCATCTCCCGTCTCGATCTGCTGATGTGCCGCAACGCCCTGATGTATTTTAATCCCGAAGCCCAACGAAAAATCCAGTCCCGCTTTCACTTTGCGCTCCGGGATAGTGGCTTTCTCGTATTAGGTCATGCGGAGGGACTGCTCAACAGCCCTCAGACTTTCAGCACCGCAGATTTGAAGCGACGTGTTTATACAAAGACGCCAAAGGTGAATGTGCATCTGAATGCATCTGAGGTGCAGGACTCCAAACGCGATCGCATCCGCCAAGGTGTCCAGACTAGCCAAGGTGTCCAGACTAAAGGTGTCCAGACTAAGGGAGAGGAGTTGCGATCGCTTACCCAGACAAGCCCTGAAAAGGCAGTGAAGCCTCTAGAAAAGCAACCCTCATACTTCCAGCAAGAGTTGCAGCAAGAGTTGCAGCAAGTGTTCCAGCAAGTGTTCCAGCCAGAGTTCCAGCAAGTGTTTCAGCCACAGGTAAAACCCAAGCAACCCTCGTCTACCCATCAAGCGTTAACAACCGAGCAGACACAACTCCTGGTGCTTCAAGAAGAGCTAAAAACCGTTCAACAAGAACGTCTGGATCTCAAAAAACAGTTGAACAGGACTCAAGAGGAACTCCAGTCCACCCACGAACAACTACAGACGATGAATCAGGAGTTGCAGTCTCTCAGTGAAGAACTGTACCAGCGCAACGAAGAACTCAATCAAGCCAAAGCTTTGTTAAAGAAGATGACTCAACCTAAATTTCATGGAGTCGCCTAGCGCGTTGTGTCCCTCTTATCGCAATTCTCGTTGGCATGCAGTGCAATTTAACCCCATCGCGGCCCCTTTCCACTTGTGGAGATCGAGTTGGGGGTGAGGTTAGGAGTGTGTATTGCAACAAAGTGGCGCAAGTCTAAACAGAGGGATTTCTCGGTGACGCTGCAAGCCCACACGATAGCGCTATTCTTTGTGTAGGTAGTTTACACCTAGCCCATCGCTACTAAATCATGTTCGAGCGGCGCACTGCGATTTCTCTATCGAATATCCTGCTAATTGTCGTCACCAGTTTGTTGGGAGTGTTGCTATGGCAGCTGCGGAGTCTCCTAGTCATCCTCATGGTTGCCGTAGTCATCGCAGCGACGATTTCCCCCCTCATCGACAAGGCTGAACGCTTGCAGCTTCCCCGGTGGTTGGCGGTCATTGTTGTTTATGTAACGCTAATTTCTGGCATCGTTGGGGCGGGATTGATTATTGGCCCTACCGTAGCCGCGCAGATTCAACTGCTTGCCGTCAATTTGCCAATATACATTGAAAATCTTCGGGCACTCATTCAGAAAATTGTAATCAGTTACAACGACGAGCGACCCGATTTAGTCAACCAACTCCTTGATACCCAAGCGCTGTCCAGGTGGGTGTTTCGTTCCAGTCAACAAGTCCTGCTGCGCTCTTACGACATCACCAGAGGAATTATTGGCGGTGTTTTTAGCTTAATTTTGGCTTTATTGATTTCCGGTTATATGGTGGCGGGTAGTCAAAACCTGGTTAAAGGTTTGGTGCAGCTATTCCCGTCACCTTGGGATGAACGTCTGGAGGCTCAAGTGGCACCGATGAGCCAGCGGATGGGGAATTATATCCAAGGTCGAGTTGCGGTTTCAGGGATTTTAGGGGTAGCGATTACCCTTGGCTTAGGTTTTTTAGGGCTATCAGAGTTTGCACTCGGACTTGGCGTGATCGCTGGTTTCACCAATTTGATCCCCTTTGTGGGGCCAGTTTTGGGAGCCATTCCCGCTCTCATCGTGGCAGTTTCTCAAGGTGGGTGGACGTTCCTGTGGGTGCTGCTGTTGTTCGTGATTATCCAGAATGTGGAAACTTATGTCCTCGATCCGCTACTGGTAGGTTCTTCTGTGAAAGTCCATCCTTTGTATCAACTGCTGGGGGTGCTAGGAGGAACGCAGGTTTTAGGCATTCTTGGCGCGTTGATTGTTCCTCCTTGGGTGGCGGGTGCCGCTGTCCTGTTGGAAAATCTTTACTTAAAACCTAAATTGATAGCCGAAAATAAAGCGGGTGTTATCGTCGAAGCCTCACCTGATTCCACCGCTATTCCCCTCAAATCTTCAACAATGAAGTAGTCAATTCTGGGTCGTTTTTTTAACTTTGCTTACCTCTGCATTCTTTGCTGAACTCGGAACCTCACCCCCAACCCCTCTCCGCAAGCGGAGAGCAGGGTGGTTTCATGTTAGCCAGAGAAAAACCTGGTGAACCTGATTGGCGAGAGCGCGGATACAATCGGGAACAGTGCGACAGCCTAAACGACGGGCTAAAGTAATCACAAA
>NZ_JAMPKG010000026.1:0-93715 GCF_039962015.1 Trichocoleus sp. AS-A1
CAAATGTAATTTTGCTTACCCCTTCTCTTGCCGTTTTTACGGATATGAGTAGATTGACAGTCTGGGCATTGCATCAAAACCAACCCTAATTCATCCCTCTATTATGCAATGCCTAACTCTCTTCTAAATTCATTGCCGCTAGAAAAGCTTGCTGACTGACTGTTTGATAAACGGTGTCTAGATATTGCATCACCGGCTGACTAGAACCGGATGCGAGAGGAATCGCTCCCAGTACATCTAATACAGTGTCGCCGGTCGGTGCAATCACCACCAGTGAAGAATCCAGCGGTTCGTCGTATTGCCAGAATTCCTCAACTTTAAGAGGAGTTGCTGGTAAGGATGAAGTATCCTCGCCCGATAGCTGGGATGTCTCAGCCGTGGTAATTTCATTCTCAGAATTTTGCTCGCTACCGCGTCTTAGCTTGCGTAAGGTATCGAGGATTTGTTCTTTGGGGCGTCCCCGCAACTGGAAGATGACGAAAGGATCTTCACTAAAGCGATCGCCTAACTGATAATAAACTGCACCAATGTGTTTGCAGGGAATTTCTTTATCCGGGCAACTGCACCGTGCATGGATATCAGACAAAGTAAAGGGAAATATACTCAAACCATTGGCGGTAAACACTTCTTGAATGTTGGGCGGCATTTCTCCCGCCAATAGTTGGGCAGAAAAAATCGCCCGTTGAGACATGGTTTCAATCACATAATCCCACTGTTCATCTGTAAAAGGGTCTAGGGATAGGGAAACTTGATAGGGTTCCGGTGCCGTACCTTGCACTTTTGCTAACACCTTTGGACCTTTAAATTCAATGCCGAGAACATTTCCCTGCATTGCATAATTTCGTGCCCTTTCCAATCGCTTTTTGAAGCGGGACTTCTCTAATAGATCGATCCATTCTTGTACCCACCATTCGCGGCTTTGAATTTCGTAATTGTTCATACTATGGCTTATTTGTTATTCGTCATTACTTTAGAAATCCAACTAACGAGTGATGACTCTGAACTGGCTCATTCATCATCAATTACAGCAGTCCGATCCAGCAGTAATAAATTGCGGAGTTGGTCAGTATTCAGTTCCGTAATCCACTGTTCACCGGCACCCACCACTTGCTCTGCCAATGCTTTTTTACTTTCAATCATTTCATTAATTCTTTCTTCGAGGGTGCCGGTACAGGTGAATTTATGTACCTGTACATTCCGGGTTTGACCAATCCGAAATACCCGATCCGTTGCCTGATTTTCAACTGCTGGGTTCCACCAACGGTCGAAATGAAAGACATGATTCGCACGTGTTAAATTGAGACCCGTTCCACCAGCTTTTAAAGAAAGAATAAAAATTCGGGGGCCTTCTGGGTCATTTTGGAATCGGTCAATCATTTCCTCCCGTTGTTGTTTGCGGGTGCCTCCATATAAAAATAGGGTTTCCCCACCTAGATGTTTCTCTAAATAGGGTTGAAGAAGTTTTCCCCACTCAGCAAATTGAGTAAAAATCAAAGCGCGATCGCCTTCTAATAAAGCTTCTTCCAACATCTCTTCTAAACGCTGAAGTTTGCCAGAGCGACGCTGTGTAACCAGTTCTTTTTCCTTTAAATATTGGGCGGGATGGTTGCAGATTTGCTTTAACTTTATCAACAAAGCTAAAATGATTCCCTTCCGTTGCACGCCCTCACTGGCTTCAATTTCAACTAGCGATTCTTCCACCAATTTTTGATAGAGTGCAGCTTGTTCGGCAGAGAGTCCGCAGAATACAGTCATTTCTTGCTTTGCTGGCAAATCTTGGATGATATTGCGATCGCTTTTCAGGCGGCGCAGGATAAAAGGACTAACCAGCGATCGCAATGTCTGCAACGAAGCCATATCTCCATATTTCTCAATCGGCAAGGCAAATCGGCGTTGAAAGAAATCCCGCGTTCCCAAATACCCCGGATTGAGGAAATCTAAAATTGACCACAGTTCTGCCAAGCGATTTTCCACCGGAGTTCCTGTTAGCGCAATCCGAAAACCTGCTTTTAACTGACGCACTGCTTGCGATTGCTTCGCCTGTGGATTCTTAATATTTTGAGCTTCATCCAGCACC
The DNA here is from genome assembly GCF_039962015.1 of Trichocoleus sp. AS-A1. Classification (NCBI taxonomy): domain Bacteria; kingdom Bacillati; phylum Cyanobacteriota; class Cyanophyceae; order Leptolyngbyales; family Trichocoleusaceae; genus Trichocoleus; species Trichocoleus sp. AS-A1. The sequence continues at coordinate 2,078 of NZ_JAMPKG010000026.1, forward strand.
ACACCCCGCCAGGAAACACTCTGAAGGTCTTTGGCATCCCGAAACGCCAGTGAATAACTGGTAATTACCAAATCTTTGCCCTTAACGGCTTTTGCCAGCGCTTTCCCTTTCGGTCGTTTATCCCCGTGATGGACGACAACTTTCAGCGTGGGGCCAAATTTCTTAACTTCCCGTTCCCAGTTCCCCAAAACTGAAGTCGGGCAAACTAATAGCGTCGGTGCCTCTAATTTTTCTTCGTGTTGCAAATTTAGCAGAAATGCGATGCATTGAATTGTTTTTCCCAGTCCCATATCGTCTGCGAGACAGGCTCCCAAACCCCAGCGTTCGAGGAAAGAGAGCCAGCCGACGCCCCGCGCTTGATAAGGTCGCAACTGCCCCTGGAAATTGGCAGGAGGCGCGATCGCTTCCACCGCCTGATTATTGGTTAAAGTCGTTAGCAACTGCTGAAGCGGCCCTGCTGCCTCAAAGCTAACCACCGGAAGTTTTTCGATTACTTTGGTATCGCCGGTACTCAGCCGCAGAGCATCTTCTAAGGAGAGAGCCATCTGGTCTTTGGGCGTTGCCAGCAGCAACTGAGCGGCTTTAACATCGGAGGGTTGCAGAGCTATCCACTCCCCATTCACTTGCACTAGCGGACTTTGCAGGGCGATTAGGCGGTCAAATTCTTGTTTAGAAATCGTGCGATCGCCAATTGCTAATTCCCACTCGAAAGACAGCCAGCTTTGCAATCCCGACTGACCTTTGCCCGGTGTGGTGCTAGAGCGAATTTTCAGCCCCAAGTGCCTATTTTCTCCCTCCGCAGGCATCAGACTAGACGGCATCACGACTCCCAATCCACTGTCTTTGAGTCGCCATGCACCCGCCTTGATAAATTCGTATACCTGTACGGGTGTCAAGCGACAAGACTGTGGGCGACGTTCATGCAAGCTGGATTCAATGGGAGGATAAAGTCGGGCACCCAGACCTAAGCCACTCAGAAAAGTCTCCTGATGATGCTCAATTGTGCGACCTTTGAAGACCAAACGCTCTAAGGGATGGTTCCAGATAGTTTCTGCATTCACCAAAAATTCTGGGTCGCCCGTTGCCTGGAGAAAGTATTCTAAACTCCAATTCTCATCACCTGTATCAGGTGGTTGGAGAAGGAAACAGGTGCGAAATCGGTTTTGTTGGTATTGGCGGGTTCTCAATTCCCCGCTAGCGAACACCGGGACGAGTAAATGATCTCGTACTGGCGATGTCCAAGTCTGAAAGGCTGCTTCCAAGCGTCCAATTGCCGCCGGTTCTGTTTTGAGGGTATTGGATGCGGTAGAAAGGGCTTGCAACCACTCCTGCACTATCGGTTCTACTGCGGGTAAGGCAGAATTCCCAGCACTCGAACGCACTTGTGCGTCGATCGCACTGCCTAAGAATCCTAAGAGTAATTCCTTGGGTTCTTCTGGATCTAGTTGTTCTTTAGGTTTTTCTTTACCACTAACCTCCGAGTGTTGATAAGTGCGGCAGGCAGAGGGCATGAGCTGGGTAAACTTTTCCAAACGCACTTGATCTAACCCACTATCGAGTAGAGGTTGCCAAGCGGCGACAACAGTACCATCTGACTGCCGATGCAGGGTTGGTAAAAACTTAGATCGCACCAGAAGATCCAAAATCCAGCGGCTAACCTGTGCCCAAAAGCGTAAATCTCCCCCTACATAAGTATCAGATGCTTGAAAAGAGCCAAGGGGCAACGCTTGCAAAAATTGTATGGCTTCCAGAGGATCGAGACATAGCCCTTCAACTTGCCAGAGGTGTAAGGATAAGGTTGAAGCATCCGCACCGTCTGAAAGCATTTTGGTGGATAGCAGTGGGCAAACTGGATCTCCTGCCTCTATTTGGGTGGGCAAAGCGATCGCTTTCTTGTGCCATTTCTCGTTAGGCTGACTTTTCGCATGGCTGCGCGATTCTCCAAGGAGACTACGCGATCGCAAAAAAGCGATTAATTCTACCTGCGTCATCGCCATCGGATGGGATGCCACTGTATCGGGTTGAGAAGACATCGCAGGCGTCATGGGTCGCCAAATTTCTCCCCAAACAAATAGATAACCACCCTGAGGTTGAACGAGCCAACTACCGTGTAAAATTGCCATATTTAATAGCTTTTTTTGTGAGAATTAACTCAATTTATTAACGTTTATTAGAGCAGAAATTAGCAATTAGATAATTCGATGCTTTTTCCTTAGCTAAATTAAAGGCATCACTTTTTACAAGTTTTACTTAAAGATTAAAATTTATTTACTTTTTTAACGACCTTCTTGCCAAATGGGATTAAAGCCGAACTCGATCAGATGTTTCCTTCTGAGCAAGATGCAGTCAGAGAATTACTGAATCTGATTATTATTGAGGGTCAAACTTATCGCAAAAGTAAACCTCTATCCAAAGTAGAATTTGCTGCCTACTGGATGACCCACGATGCTTTTGTTGCCACCGACAACCACACTAAATCCACTAACGCCGATGAAAATCTTGGGAGCTTTACTATCTCAAGCCCAACTTTCCCGGACGGTGCAGCTACATCTGCAATGCTGGATTTATTGTACAACCTGCTTGAGCGGGGTCAAGGCATGAGTAGGTTGATGGAGATCAATGCTAGAAATAGCTGCCGTTAAGGGTTACACGGCGATGATGTTCAATTTTGTCTTGGCAATTAACACGCCTTCTATCCGATTGTGACAATCTTTAATATTTGAGAGAATCGGGCGGATTCTGAGCGCTGAACATTTATTTGATGGACTATCTCAGGGACGAGTAGGAGACGTCCTAAAGATGTACCGCTCTTTGCGCTAATTTATCAGCCGTCAGTTGTTATCGTCGATCCTCTGCGCCCTTACTCCTCTGTCCGTCCTCGTCTCCGGAATGCCGTCATCTACACTAAAGGCACCACCAGTACCTAAGTGCTACGATTGCGAAAGATAAAGAAAAATGATAGAAGGACAAAGTACCGCATGGTAGAGCTAGACAAGTCAATATCCTTTGATGGACGGGATATTCGACTGAAGGTGGGTTTGCTTGCCCCTCAAGCTGGGGGTTCAGTTTTAATTCAGTCAGGAGACACCGCAGTTTTAGTCACGGCGACTCGCTCCGGAGGCCGAGAAGGCATTGATTTCCTGCCGTTAATGGTAGATTACGAAGAAAGGCTTTATGCAGCCGGTCGGATTCCCGGTGGTTTCTTGCGACGAGAAGGGCGTCCCCCCGAAAAAGTAACGCTCACGGGTCGTTTGATTGACCGTCCCCTGCGTCCATTATTTCCTTCCTGGCTGAGAGATGACATTCAGGTAGTAGCAACCACGCTGTCGATGGATGAGCAGGTACCGCCGGATGTTCTGGCGGTAACAGGTGCTTCAATTGCGGTGCTTTTAGCACAGATTCCCTTCCAAGGACCGATGGCAGCGGTGCGGGTTGGTTTGGTGGGGGATGATTTTATTATCAATCCTACCTACGCCGAGATTGAGGCGGGGGATTTGGATCTGGTGGTGGCAGGCTCTCCAGATGGCGTGATTATGGTCGAAGCTGGAGCGAATCAGCTGCCAGAACAGGATGTCATTGAGGCGATTGATTTCGGCTATGAGGCGGTGCGCGACTTAATTGAGGCGCAGCGAGAACTCATGGCAGCACTGGGAATTGAATTGGTTCAAGAAATCCAGCCGGAAGTCGATTCGACCCTAGAGAATTTTATTCGCGATCGCGCGACTGCCCAAATCAAAGAAGTCCTCTCCAAATTTGAACTCGACAAAAATAGCCGTGACGCTCTTTTAGATCAGATCAAAGAGACACAAATCCTGGCAGCGATCGCAGAATTAGCTGAAGACGACCCCATCCGAGTTGCTTCTGCGGCTAACTCTAAAGCAGTGAGTAACGTCTTTAAAGACATCACCAAGAAGCTGATGCGCCGTCAGATTGTCGAAGACAGCGTCCGGGTAGATGGTCGCAAGCTTGATGAAGTGCGCCCTGTCTCTTGTCGCGTGGGTCTGTTGCCCAATCGGGTTCATGGTAGCGGTTTGTTTAACCGAGGACTGACCCAGGTGTTATCTGTTTGTACTCTCGGCACCCCAGGCGATGCCCAGGATCTCGCAGATGACCTGCATCCAGAAGATGAAAAGCGCTATTTACATCACTATAATTTTCCGCCCTTTTCTGTTGGGGAAACCAAGCCGATGCGGGCACCCGGTCGTCGGGAAATTGGTCACGGGGCACTAGCCGCACGGGCAATAGTGCCAGTGTTACCGCCGAAGGAAGACTTCCCCTACGTGATTCGGGTGGTGTCTGAAGTTCTTTCTTCTAATGGTTCCACATCGATGGGTTCGGTGTGTGGTTCCACCCTGGCTTTGATGGATGCTGGCGTGCCCATTGCGAAGCCGGTGAGTGGCGCAGCAATGGGACTGATTAAAGAAGGCGAGGAAGTTCGCATTCTGACTGATATTCAGGGCATTGAAGATTTCTTAGGTGACATGGACTTTAAGGTGGCAGGTACCGATACTGGTATCACTGCCTTGCAAATGGACATGAAGATCAGCGGACTGCCTCTGGATATCATTGCCAAAGCCGTCGAGCAAGCAAAGGGCGCTAGGCTGCACATTTTAGAGAAAATGCTGGCAACCATTGACCAACCTCGCACCGAGATGTCACCTTATGCACCTCGCTTGCTGACGCTCAAGATTGAGCCAGAACTCATTGGCATGGTCATCGGGCCTGGAGGCAAGATGATTAAGAGCATCACTGAAGAAACGGGTGCCAAAATCGACATTGAGGATGATGGCACGATCACGATTTCAGCAGTGGATGGCGAGAAGGCGAAGAAAGCCCGCAACATCATCCAAGGGATGACGCGGAGGCTGAATGAGGGTGATGTATACGCTGGTCGCGTAACCCGGATTATTCCAATTGGGGCGTTTGTGGAAGTGCTTCCCGGAAAAGAAGGGATGATCCACATTTCTCAACTTGCTGATTACCGAGTCGGTCGCGTCGAAGATGAAGTGGCTGTCGGGGATGAAGTCATTGTCAAGGTGCGGGAAATTGATAGCAAAGGTCGGATTAATCTGACGCGCTTGGGGATTCATCCAGATGAAGCGGCGGCTGCTCGTGAAGCGGCAGCAAGTCGCTAAAAAAAGCAATTAGCGATTAGCGATTAGCAATTAGGAATTGAAATTGCTAACCGCTAATCGCTGAACCGAGCTTTTTTCCTCAACAACTACCATTCCATTCGGTTATTAAATCTAATCTAATTATCCCGTAGCTATAGCAATCCTATTTGAGTTGCAAGCTAGGAGTTCAGATTCCTGACTTCTTCGATAAGTCGAATATCTCGCGTTTGAAAATGATTTAGCACCGAGCTATAAAAACTATAATTAGATGAATCATAGCAACAGTAAAGAGTTGTTTCTAGTAGTCTTTAACTCTTAGTTATGAGTTGGTTGATATTGAACGAATGACTGAAGGTTAAAGATGTAGAAAGCTTTTATTAATAACGAGTTGCATTTCTTGTCGTGTAGGTTAATGCCGTGCGCGAACGTTCGCTAACAAAAGTTAGCTGATGGTTTTCTTTACTTAGCCCAATGTACTCTATCGACCCCATCCGCCCACATCAAATGCTTGACTCGTAAGTCTGACGATTGGAGGGTAAGTATAAATATCATCATCGTATATTAAAAAACATCTATCTTAAGGTAGGTTGACAATTTTTAAATTGTAGTGTTAAGGTTGCAGTCAGTCTACATAAGTCAGCCTAATCCAGTATCTCACTTTAAAAAACGTACCTTATCTAATTAAGGTGAAGCTGGAGCGGAGGAACCAAATTTTGGGGCTTATCGATGAGAGATTAAAAATTAAAAATAGTAATCCTAATTTTTAATTTTGCATTCTTAATTTCTCAGAGAGGGACATCTCTCAGTCCTCGCCCGTCAGCTAACTCCGTCGGCATTGAGAGGAGACTGAAGAGTCAGCAATTTTGTAGAATTTGCGCGATCTCATCAGTGTCCTTGGCTGGTATCTGTTCGCTTCGTTGTACCTGCCCTCGACTATGAGTAGAGGCACATGCCGTGCTTCAACTGCTGGCGTAGGAAAGCAGGTGCGCTAGCTATGAGGAGAAAATCAACCGATGTTACTGACTGACAAAAATCGTATCGCCTTAATTTCAGTAGATGGCGATCCCGCGGTAGAAATTGGGCAAGAAGAAGCTGGAGGTCAAAATGTCTATGTGCGTCAAGTAGGATTAGCACTCGCTGAGCAAGGCTGGCAGGTGGATATGTTCACTCGCCGCAGCACTCCGGAGCAACTGGATGTCGTTCAGCATACGCCTAACTGCCAGACAATCCGATTAGCCGCTGGGCCAGCCCAATTCATGAGTCGGGATCGACTCTTCTGCTATTTACCAGAGTTTGTTGAACAATTCCAGGCATTTCAGCAGCGTGAAGGTTGGCAATATACCCTGGTGCATACCAATTATTGGTTGTCATCTTGGGTGGGAATGGAACTGAAAAAGCACCAACCTTTGATACAGGTACATACTTATCACTCGCTGGGGGCGGTAAAGTATCGTACAGTTTCCGAAATTCCAGCGATCGCTTCCACACGGCTAGCAGTTGAAAAAGCGTGTTTGGAAACAGTGGATCGAGTGATTGCTACCAGTCCGCAAGAAGAAGATCAAATGCGATCGCTTGTTTCCACTCAGGGACAGATTGAAATGATTCCCTGCGGTACAGATATCGTTAAATTTGGTTCCATTCAGCGCCAAGAAGCACGCCAACAGCTAGGAATTGCCAGCGACGCCAAAGTAGTGCTGTATGTGGGTCGTTTCGATCGGCGCAAGGGAATTGAAACTCTAGTCCGAGCTGTAGCAAAATCAAGCTTACGCAGGTCTTGCGACCTAAAGCTCCTCATCGCAGGCGGAAGCCGTCCGGGACAGAGTGACGGCATTGAACGCGATCGCATTGAGAAAATCGTAGCTGAAGAAGGCATTGGCGATCTCACTTGCTTCCCCGGTCGTGTGGAAGATAACGATTTGCCTCTCTACTACTCAGCTGCCGATGTGTGTGTTGTCCCCAGTCATTACGAACCCTTCGGTTTAGTTGCCATTGAAGCAATGGCTACCCGGACGCCGGTAATTGCAAGCAATGTAGGCGGCTTGCAGTTTACCGTAGTGCCAGAGGTAACGGGTTTACTGGTGCCTCCCAAACATGAAGTCGCCTTTGCACAGGCGATTGACCGCATCCTAGCCGATCCCGATTGGCGAGACCAATTAGGCCAAATGGGTCGCCAACGGGTAGAAATTGCCTTTAGCTGGAATAGTGTGGCATTACGACTCAGTCATCTGTACACCAAATTACTGTGCCAAGCCGCTGTTGGATCTGCGAGCAAACCTCAGCTAGTCGCTTGAGATTTTTCTCCCTGAAAAGTGCTGAGTCCTTTGGGATGGGATTTTCATCCCGATAGCGAGCAAGAAAAGGCACTAGAAAAGAGTTTCCATCCAACGTTGTGAGCTTTCAGTGTATAAGCGTTTCTTGCAATAAAAACAATCAATCTTCTTTGTTCCTCGCAAGGAGGAAATAAGACTCCCTCTTCGTTTCCGAAAGTTAGGACAGGTTCTCAATATTTTTGCAAGAACTCTATTCCCAAACCCTAGACAAATTTATTCCAAATCGATGGATTGTCGGTAAAAGCGGGATATCCATCCAATCATTTGAGAGCAATTCAAGTAGTAAGAAAACGGCAAATCACAAAATTAGGAGAGTTGAAATCATGCTGAATATCGGAGATAGCGTACTACATAAGAAAACCGGACGCTCTGGCAAGGTTTTTGCCTATGGCTATCAGATGGTTAATAGCACTTACTTGCCAACACTGATCGTCAGAGTAGTTGAAGCTGCAAGTTTAAACCAGAAAAGTTTTGTAGAAGATTTGTCTTCATCATGGATTTTGGAGCAAGAAGCTTCTCGGCTTTCGGCAAAGGCTGCACGCTAGAGCCTAGCCTGATTGTATCTGCGCTTTATGCGTAGGCGATCGCTCAAAACAAAACTCGGTCAGTTACTGACCGAGTTTTTTATTTTTGTCAAATATTTAGTTGTGAAAAACCTACTAATCCCATTTAACGTTATTCGGCAAAATCGCGTTGTCGAGAGCCGCATCCTTCAAGTTAGCATTTATCAAGTTAGCCTCTCTCAAATTGGCACTACTTAAGTCTGCTTTCTGGAGATCGGCGCTATTTGCAAATACACCCGTTAAATTAGCTTTTTCCAGATTAGCCTGCGTTAGATCGGCACCTTCTAAGTTCGCATTCGCTAGGTTAGCTCCCTGCAAATTTGCCCCTCTCAAATCAGCCCCAGTGAGATGGGCATTTACAAGATTGGCTCCTTTCAAGTCGTAGTCCTGACATTGCTTAGTTTCGATTAATCGTCTGACATGAGCGGGATTTTCGGCTCGGACGGGAGCAACTATGCCTAAGGGGAGCAGGAGCGCTGCGGCTGCTAAAAATTTTAGTTTCATATTTACTCCAATAATCTAAGTTTTTTATTTACGTTCTGGTATAATTTTAAACCTTAATTTTTTTGAGGAACATCCTACGATAGGGGGGAATCTTTTGGGTAAATACCCACCTAAAGTAATAAAAAGATTTTTGAAGTGAGTCGCGGCTAAGAGCAGCATCCGCAGGAGCGAGTGTTGGCGTGCAAGGATTGCGGGGTGAAATTATCGCGTCGCTTGACATTTGCGCTTTTAGCGACCAGAAAGTGTAAATGCGATCGCCTTTAAAGCAGGGGTTCCCCCGCCGTACTAAACTGGAGGTTACAGTTTTTAGCATTCTGAACTTGACTGAGTTAGCTGTGCGGAAAATAGTTATTGCCGGTAATTGGAAAATGTACAAAACTCAGACCGAGAGTCTGGAGTTTTTGCAAGGATTCATGTCTCACCTAGAAGAAACCCCAGACGAGCGGGAAGTAGTCCTAGCGGCTCCTTTCACTGCTTTGAGCATCATGTCTAAAAATCTGCACGGTAGCCGCGTGCAGCTGGGTGCCCAAAACATCCACTGGGAAGAAATGGGAGCCTACACAGGTGAAATTGCCGGACCCATGCTGACAGAAATTGGGGTGCGTTTCGTAATTGTGGGTCATAGCGAACGGCGTCAATACTTTGGCGAAACCGATGAAACTGTGAACCTACGGCTGAAAGCAGCGCAACGCTACGGTTTAACGCCCATTCTCTGCGTCGGCGAAACCAAGCAACAACGCGATGCAGGTGAAACAGAATCCCTGATTTCTACCCAACTGAAAAAAGGCTTGGTTGACGTTGATCAAGAGAACCTGGTTATTGCCTACGAACCTATTTGGGCAATTGGTACTGGCGACACCTGCGAGTCAAAAGAAGCAAATCGGGTGATTGGCTTGATTCGCACTCAATTGACAAATCCAAATGTCTCGATTCAGTACGGTGGCTCGGTCAAGCCCAATAATATTGATGAAATCATGGCGCAGCCAGAAATCGATGGGGCTTTGGTCGGGGGAGCCAGTCTGGAGGCTGCCAGTTTTGCCCGAATTGTCAACTTTCAATAAAGGATAAGGATGTTAGCGAAGCGGCGCTTTCTTCGCCGGATGACGGATGAATCAATCCAAAATCCAAAATAGCTTGACCCTGCGGGGTCAAACTTTTGACTGGGGACAGCGCACTTATTTAATGGGTGTGTTGAATGTGACGCCTGATAGTTTTAGTGACGGCGGAGACTTTAACACGCTAGGAGACGCCTTGGCTCAGGCTAAGCATCTTGTGGCAGCCGGAGCCAATATCCTCGATGTGGGGGGACAATCAACCCGCCCCGGAGCCGCCCAAATCTCTCTGGAAGAGGAATTGGATCGGGTGCTACCAGTAGTGCAAGCCCTCCGAAAGGGTGCAGAAGGAAAGATCGAGGATGACTCCGATTCTGCGGTAGGAGTCATAGAATCTGCTCAACACGGCAATCCCTTATCCCACCCTCCGGGATACATCCCTCATCCTTCTGAGGTTCCGATTTCCGTGGATACAACACGGGCATCTGTGGCACGGGCAGCGATTGGGGCGGGGGCTGATATCGTCAATGATATTTCCGGCGGTACTTTCGACCCGGAGATGTTTGCTGTGGTGGCAGAGTTGGGAGTCCCCATTGTGTTGATGCACATCCGAGGGACGCCAGCTACCATGCAGCAGATGACGAATTATCAGGACTTGATGGGGGAAATCTCCGAGTTTTTGTCAAGTCAAATTGAGCAAGCGATCGCATCTGGCATCGATCGCTCAAAAATTATCATCGATCCCGGCATTGGCTTTGCCAAAACTTACGAGCAAAGCTTGGAAATTTTGCAACGCTTACCGATGTTGCATTCTTTGGGCGTTCCTTTGTTAGTGGGACCATCCCGGAAAAGTTTTATCGGGCGGATTTTAAATCAACCCGATCCCAAAGCCAGAGTGTGGGGAACGGCGGCGGCTTGTTGCGGAGCGATCGCGGGAGGTGCTGATATCCTCCGAGTTCACGATGTCCAACCCATGCATGATGTCTGTCGCGTCGCGGATGCCATTTTCAGAAAACAAAAATAGAAAAGCTAAGAGCGATCGCTGTCTTGAAATGCCTTAAAAAGTGATGTTTTTAATTTCAAATCAGCTCGACTCTTAAAACTCTTTTCATTTTTGTTTTTTACCTTTTACCTTCTAAGTTCCCGATCCATTGCCATTAGAGCCATTAGGCGGTTCAGGAGTAGACATTAAATCAGTCATGGCTTCTGATAAAGCTTTCGGGTCCATAAATACCACTTTGGAGTTAGGACTCGCACTCAATTTCTGATTGGCATCGACATATCTTTGAGCAACGAGAAACTGCAATACTTCTCTACTTAAAGGTTGTGACTGCAAAGCTTGGCTCAGAATTTCTATCGACTTCACAGTTCCCTCCGCTTCCAAGATGGAAGCGCGTTTCTTACTTTCCGCTGCTCGTTCCAGCTCCAGAGACTCCAAGACAGTTTTTGCGGGCGTAATGTCTCGTACCTCGACGCGAGTCACCTTAACTCCCCACGCAGCCGTCGCTTCATCCAACTGCTGTAACAAAGTCTGATTAATTTCGGTTCTGGAAGAATACGTTTGCTCCAGTTCCATTTGACCAATCGCAGAGCGAAGCGTTGTCAAAACTAAGTTTTCGATTGCTTGCTCAATATCTTCAACGGCGTAGTAGGCTTTTTCCAAATCCAGAATCTGCCAGTACACCACTGCATCAACTTTCAGCGAAACGTTGTCTTTGGTAATTGCCTGTTGAGGGTCAATATTCAAAAACTTCTCGCGGCTGGTTTCCTCCACCACAATTGAGTCAACAAAGGGAACGATAAAGTTGAGACCGGGCGCGAGTCTTCGATTGTACTGACCCAAGCGCTCTACTAAAGCTTGATTTCCTTCGTTGATAATTTTCACAGAACCCACTGTATAGCCGATAATCACTAAGGCGAGGGGGGCAAGAATCGTGATGGGGTCCATAATGCGCTCTCTCCTGAAGAGGCTACTGTCAAAAGTAGCGATTAGCTTAATGCTAACTTTTAATTAGTCACAGCTTGACTTTGATTAAATCAGGATTTTTATCCAAAACTCGGAGCCTTGCCTTAGTTTTGAGAAACATTTCATTGGGATGCCCGCCTTTCTAGGGCAGTGGTGGCAAAGCCAGCCACGAAGTAACGCTTGGGGGTAGTTGCGTATTCAGGCGCAGCGCCAGTTCTGGGGTAGAGAGAGATTGGGCGTAGGCGGGTGTTAAAAAGGGTTCGTAAGTTGAGGCGGCTGGAGTCAGCTGTTTGACAAATGCCAAGGTGACGCCTTTAAGCAGCTGACGCAGGGGAGCCGCTACTTCACCAGTGCGTTCGTTGACGAGGGTTGTTTGAGTGAGCTGTTCGCCTTGGCTACCAGGAGCAAAATCGCTAATGCTTAAGTGAGTTCCGCCAATTGCTGTGAGGAGATATTTCGGGCTGGGTAGTTGGGTAAAAGGTCGTAGTTGATGGTTCAGCGATGGAGTGAGGGGATCGCTGGTGCCAGTCAAGATTAAGGTAGGAGTGCTAACTTTGCCAAGACCTTTTTTCCCAAATAAGTCTCCCACGACGGGGTTCAGCGCGATCGCTTGCGCCACGCGCCGATCCCGCAAGCTCAAACGTTGGTCGGGCAGATCCGCTGCTGCACACTGCAACCAATCGCCCCCCGATTTTCCTAGAGGATTGCGATTTTTGCAAAATTGTCGTAACTCATCTAGATTCAGTTCGCCTCCCGCCAACGCTAAAGCCGTGTAGCCGCCCAAGGAATGACCAATCACGCTCACTTTCTCGGTATTCAGCTTCCCCTGAAGAGAACCTGGTAGCTGGTTTAGCCGAGCTAGCTCATCAAGCAAAAAGCTAATATCTTTGGGCATGGCGACAAATTCGGACGCCGGTAACAAAGGTACTAAACCGGGTACTCCCACAGAGTTGCTGCCAAAATGCCCGCCAAAGATTTGGTTGGCATTGCTGCCCGGATGTTCGATGGCGGCGACGGTGATGCCATGAGACGCTAGGTGACGGGCTACATAAGCCAGGAAGGAGCGATCGGCTCCAAAGCCGTGGGAGAGGACGACGAGGGGATTCTGAGAATTTTGGTAAGGGGGCTTCTCGTTTGTGTTTGCCCAGTAAAGATCGACGACGATCTTGCGATCGCTGGTGTATGTCCCCAGAATCGGCTCTTGGCGTCGCCAGTCGTGAAAGGTCAGAGTCTGCTGCTGTACTGTTTCGGAACCCGCTTGGGCGGGGTTAAAGGCAGGACGAAATTTTCCTTTGGTGACGGTCAGTTCCCGCTCCAGTAGAGGGCCTAAAGCTCCGCTTTGCCAGTAGGGGGCGTTGAATTCTAGGGCGATCGCGATCGCTGAAGAGGCGTCTATGGTAATGGTGTCGGCTGGGTAGGACTGCAAAAAGCTGATAACGCTTAAGCCGTTGGCTTGCCGCAAGGCTAGAGTTAAACCTGCTTGCAGTTGTTCTACCGTACTATTCGGGAGCGCCAACCCCAGCTTCTTGATTAATTCTTCTCCAACGGGCGATCGCAACACGTCTTTTACCACTTTGTCTCCCAAATTCGGATCTAGGTGCAAGCGACGGTTGAGGATGTCTCGAAATTCTGAGCTGAGCAATGCCTTGTAAGGCTTGAGACTTGCAGGAACTTCCCCCGTTTTGGCAAAATCCTCTAAATCTTCGATCGCGACCGATTGCTGAAACGGTCCCAAGCGCAGCGTTACCCGTTCTGCTGCTAAGACGGGTGCCTCAATTAACAAAAGTGCGATCGCGTTGCTTAAAGAAGTTAGCGTAACGCCCCATAATAAGCTTTGAGCAAGTAAGCGCGTCCGTCCGATCTGCCTTGCCGTTTCTGAAAATGGCGGCGTTTGCGTTCTTGAAAGCGACTTTCGGAAACCCTTGTCCCGAAACCAGTCCAGCTTTAACTTCATCATTTCCATTCACCCCGTTTGAGTGCAGCAGCGCCGTAATGTAGAAGCAATTCGATTGTGGTTGTTCCCATTCTTAAAAAGCTCTGCACTTGTGCGATCGCTTTTATAGAAACTGGATAGTCAGTGCTGTTAGCACAGCAAAGCCAAGCATGGACTCAGCGAACATAAGAATACGCCCCTGCCCCGAAGCTCACTTAATTGCGACTATAGGTGCGGCTATAGGAAGGATACGCGGGAGAAGTATACCCTTTAATGCCATTGGCGACGATACCCAAGACTGTGCCACCGGAGATTTTTAGTCCATCTAATGCTTTCATCAGCATGGAACGGTCTGTTTGATCGATCCCCACAACTAAAATAGTGCCATCTGTATTCGCTGCCAAGATGTTGCTGTCTGCTAAACCAACTAGGGGTGGTGAGTCGTAGATCACTAAGTCGAAACGGGCTTGAAATTGCTCGATCAGATACTGCATTTTATCTGACGAAAGCAGTTTGATCGGGTCTGAAGAGTTGTGACCCGATGTTAAGACAAACAGGTTGTTGTCTTCTGGCGATCGCTGAATGGCATCATTCAGACTCAAATCCGTGGCGATGATATCGCTGAGTCCGCGCACGTTCGGTAAGCTTAAGCGAGTATGCAGACTCGGACGCCGCAAATCGGCGTCTATCAATAATACCCGCTGACCAATTGCCGCTGCGGCTTTCGCCAAGTGAATGGCAACCGTTGATTTTCCATCTCCCGGTGTTGCGGAACTGATTGCCAAAGAAGTAATCGGCGTCCCGGAACTGAGCAAGCGAATATTGGTATAGAGAGAACGGAAGGCTTCCAAAAATGGCGAATCGGTGTATACATTTAGCTTCTTGCGACCATTGCCATTTGCTTTATTGTCACCCAAAAGTTGATTTAAACCGGCAACATCCGCTGCGGTAGAGAGTTTGCTGGGTTTCTTGGGCGGTTTCTTGAGTTCCTTGGCAAAAGGAATCACTCCCAAAATCGGCAGTTTCGTTTCCCCTTTGACATCTTCGGGGGTATGGAAGACTGTATTGAGAGCCTCGATGAGAAAACCCAACCCGATACCCAATAGCGCACTTAAAACAATTGCGATCGCTAACTGTTTTTTCGTTTGTTTCGTCGCTACTGATATCAGGTTGCCATCTTCATCGCGCCGTAGCTGAGGCTCTTCAATGAGTTCCCAAGGCACTTCCTGCTGGGCAGCATCTAAGTTCAAGGCTTCTCGTTTGCCTAAAAATTGCTTGAGGTTATCGGTTGCAACTAATAATTTTCGCTGTATATCGGCGTGCTGGCGGGCTACCGCAGGTAATTCTTGCAGTTGTGCTTTGATTTTCCTTTCAGTTTTCAGAATTGTTTGGTAGCGCTCCTGTATTCCTTGGATTCTTCCCTCCAATTTTTTGAGAAGCCCTTGGGCTTGTTCGCTCAGCAACCGTTGCAAATTTTCCCGCTTTTCCTTAAGAACCAGAATCGGTGGGCTATCGTCCCGAAATTGGGGGGATTGTGCCGCAATAGTACTATCTAGAGTTTGAATCTGCGCTAGCAAGGTTTCGTAGGTTTTTGCATCAGTAGACAAAATTGCGGTAGAGTTCCCTTCTTGCAACTGTTTTTGCATACTGGTATATTGCGCTTGCGCGTCAGCGAGTTCCGCTTGGGTATCCGATCTTTGTCTTTCAAGCGTCAAAGCCTGCTCGTATAGCAAGGAATCTGCTTGTTCCGGATCGCTGACATTATACTGCTGCCGCAGTTTTTGGAGTTGTGCTTGCAGCGTATCAACTTGCCCTTGTAGCTGAGGTAGCTGCTGATTGATAAACTCAATTCCTTGTTTAAGGCTTGACAGGCGCTCTTGGCGGCTGTAATTCAGATAATTTTTATAAAGACTATCCAATATAAACTGAATTTTTTGCTGGTCTTCATCCCGGTAACTAACTTCTAAAATTTTGGTGCCGTATTGAACTCCATCTTTTTCATAATTGACTCGAAAAATTAAGAGTTTCGTCATTAAGGAGTTATATGTTATCTCCGGATATTTTTTTTGCAATTCCTTGATGACTGGCAACATCAATTTCGTACTTTGCAAAACTCGAATTTGCGTCTCATAATCCAATAAACTAGATTTTTCTACTTCGATTTTTTGGATATCTGCATTGTTCGTTTGAGACGATAAAAATTGCTTCGCCAATCTATCTTCAGCAGTCACGGGTTCCACCAAAAGCCGAAAAGCTCCTTCGTATTCTGGAGC
The DNA here is from genome assembly GCF_039962015.1 of Trichocoleus sp. AS-A1. Lineage (NCBI taxonomy): Bacteria > Bacillati > Cyanobacteriota > Cyanophyceae > Leptolyngbyales > Trichocoleusaceae > Trichocoleus > Trichocoleus sp. AS-A1. The sequence goes on from NZ_JAMPKG010000026.1 coordinate 17,813, forward strand.
AATCTGCTTTGAGGTAAAGACAATCATGCTTCCTGACATGACAGTTAATATAATTGTTACCCCTGCCATAATTGGGAGTCGGCGGCGCACAACCCCTAGTAGCCATGCCAAGTCCAGCTTCTGTTCCTCACTGTCGTCAGAGGGTCGAGTCAGGTGCCCTGGCAAGGACTGAGTCAACTTGCTATTGCTAGTGTGCTTATTAAAGAACGGCTGTGAATTGTGTTCGGTATCCATTTACCTATTAGATAGAAGTAGATAGAACAAAAAAAGCTAACTACGGTTTAAGAAAACGTTTATAGATACACCCTGAATATATGCTTACCTAGTCATCGTCTCCCAAAATTCCAAATAAATTAAAAATGTTGAAGAATGTGAAAACCTTTTCGATCGGTTCTAAGAATGTTCGCACACTGTCAGAAGTTTTGGCGCTTCCAGAACGGCTGACGACAATAATGTCGTTATTGCGGACGAGTGGATTATTTGTCTCATTGATTCCTTGGGTTAAATCAATATTGACTTTACTTTTTGACACTGTACCGTCAGGGTTGAGGCGAATTAAATCAACCGCCTTTCGATTCGCTCTAGCATCATTGAATCCTCCCGCAGTCAGCAATGCTTGATTCAAGGTTGTGTTTGGCGCAACCTGCACCACTCCTGGACTTTTCACTTCTCCGACCACACTTACCTTAATAGTACCGGGAGAAAAGCTAGTGGTCGCTAATTCAGAAATTTCTGCCGGGTTAACTGCTGATGCAGTGGGAATGAAAATGGTATCTCCATCTTGCAAAAGCGTATCTTGACTGAAATCCCCAGCCTGCAAGAGTTGCCAAAGATTCAGATCGATAATTTGTTCTGTCCCTGCTTTGGTGAGTCGCCGCAGCTGGATACGGCGAATATCAGCCAAGGGCTTAATCCCCCCAGCCAAATCGATTGCCCGCGTTACAGTTGGCAGTCCCAGGGTTCTTTGCTCTAGTGTTGTCTTTCCTCCAATCACAACATAAGTACCAGGACGGTTGACTTCTCCTACGACTGCAACACTGCGGGGTTCTTCTAAAGGAGGTGAAAAACGAGTTGTGGCAATTTGACGTACTTCGTCTAAGTTAATGGTGCTGGTTGTGGGAATAAAGACAGTGTCTCCATCCCGCAAATTTAAATCTTGCCTGCTGTCGCCGGTTTGTATCAGATCCCAAAGATTCAGATTGATTACTTGCTCGGAACCGGATGCTAGCTTGCGACGCACCTGAACCTTACGAATATCAGCCGTCAGCGTAATTCCCTGCGCTAGCTCAATTGCCTGGGTTACGGTGGGATATTGGAACCCAGGCACGCTTCCGACTCCGGCTATCAAAGGAATTGTGAAGCCCCCTGGGCGAGTTACCTCTCCTCCCACCCGAACGTTGATCGGGCGAGGAGACAGAACGTTAATGGTGATGATGGGTCGTTTGAGGAAGCGAAAGTATGCAGATGAAATAGCATTCGTCGCTTGTGGCACGGTTAGCCCCTGAACCGATAGGGTTCCAATCAAGGGTAGGGATAAGGAGCCATCTGCGAGAACTTGGTACTCGCCGCTATATTGGGGAACCTCGAAGATATCAAGGCGGATGCGATCGCCTCCACCCAATGTATAGGCTATATCCGGTCGAGCAGGATTAGTATTCGCTTGTGCAAGAATTGTAGGTTTTTGAAAACGCGGTACAGTCGCCTGGGTAGGATTGGGGCAAGCAAAGGCAAATGTTGCCACTAAGGTTATTCCGGCAGAAGTTCGAGTGAGTTGTCTATAAAAACCTAGATCGACCATACATAACCTACTTGTTTTATATTTTTAAATTTAAGCTGTGTGAGTAGAAACCTGCCACTCTAAATAGTATTTATTTATCCTCATTTTATAGGTGAATCTCTTAAACCTATTTATAGTAAGCTTTTTGAAGTTACTAGTTTTTAGTTTGTATCTTTAAAAGAATTAAATACTCGTAAATATACGGAAATACATTATTCTTCTCTGGTTTAATCAGTCGCTATACTCATATAGGGTCAGCTTCGCGTTATTTCTTGTCTAAGAATATTAAACATGAGTACTCTCGCTTCAAACCCTCTATTGTTAATAATCGCTGCCACCAGTGCGATTATTTATATCTTATTATTGTTTAACTTTGCTGGTAGAAGTCAAGCAACCTCTAAAACATTAGAAAAAATTTTTATTGGTTTAATAATCTTTGCGATTGCAGGAGTTACTTTAACCGGATTTGATAAAATCCATCCTAGAGCTTTATATCTACAGGGAAAAAAGCTTTATTCGACAATTTTTCAAATCGGCATTTACGCCACCTTTATATTCATTATTTATTCGCGATTCTTGCAAAACATTAAAGATTCAGTTTTTGTTATTTCTAGGCTTCTCATTAATAATGTTTATTTTTGCGGATTACTCTTTTTATTAATTCTATCCGCGGCTTGGTCAGAAACTCCAACTTATACACTCAAAGCTAGTATAGTTTTTTTAGGCACAACTGCTTTTTGTGTTTACGTTGGTAAGCAGTATAAATGGAAAGAACTATTTGATTTATTGCTTACTATCAACAAAATCATACTTTTACTGAGTGTATTTTATGCTTTGTTCAGACCGTCAATTGGAGTAACGTCTAAGGGCTGGCAAGGAATTTTACCCCACGGAAATGCTTTTGGATTCTTGATGGGTCTAACAGCTGTCATGTGTTATATACAGTCAGTTCGCAAACCAAAAACTAAATGGCAATCTCTGGGTTTTGCTGCTTTATCTATTTTTGCTTTACAACGCTCAAACAGCGGAATGGGGAAAGTTCTGTTGGTTCTACTGATAAGCGTGTTAATCGTTATCCGCTTTATCAAAAACTTGCCTCCCCGATTAGCTTTTGCCTGCATAATCTTTTTTATGGCTATCGCCATGTGTTTGTGTATTGTAATTACCCAAAATGCCGAATTTATTATTGTAGATACACTGAATAAAGATTTGACATTAACTGGACGCACAGACTTCTGGCCTTTAGTCATCAACCACATTAAACAACATCCATTGCTGGGATATGGATACCAAGGATTTTGGCAGTCTTGGCGAGGAGCAGCCGATCCAGCGGCTGACATCATCGTGGTAAAAACCCAATTTAAGCCAGAACATTCTCATAATGGTTTTTTAGACCTAGCTGTAGACTTGGGATTCGTAGGATTAGGGTTCTTTTGTCTTTCTTTCTTAACAAATATTGCTTTAGCAGTTCAGTATATGAAACGTACCCAAGAACCTGAATTAGTCATGCCCCTGCTACTGATTACCTGGGCAGTTCTGACAAATATTACTGAAACTGGATTGATATCAATTACCTATGCTTGGCTGTTTTATGTTATAGCAACAGTTCGATTATGCCTGGACGCTACAGGAAACAGTTCTCAAGAGAATTCCAGCGCTTAAGAACTGGTTTGCCGGTCTTGAGGGGTGCCTAACAAAGCAGGCGATCGCTAGAAGGGTTAGAGGCTCGGTAAGCGATCGCTTTAATTAAGGATGAGTTTCAGCCAAATATGTTAAGCCGTGTTGCAATAACATTCAACACTTTTTCGGGATATTTACGTAGGAAAATTTTCTCGATCTTTAATTTCCGGATATTTACGTAGGAAAATTTTCTCGATATCTAATAATATACGTTTAAAAGTGAACTAAAACAATCAGTTCCTAAAGGATTTAATTTATGGACACACCTAAAAATTATTACGAAACTAACGGATACTATGTCTTTAGAAATCTCATTCCTGAAAGTTTGATTAATAATATTTTAAAAGAGTATAAATCCAATATTCTTTCATCTAACTCTCCTTTCTTTAGACAATCAACGAATAAATGGGAAACCAATACAATTACTCCCAATGGATACTCTGAAGAATCTTTTAGAGATGTTCACGATTACCCAGATTATCCAGAATTTACTGAGGCAGCTAAAGAAATTTTCTGTTTGCAGCAGGTTAGGGAAGCACTGACTGAACTGACGGGTAGTGAGGAGCATAACCTCATGCAAACTATGTTCTTTGATATGAACACAGCTACCCCTGCCCATCAAGATTGGTACTATTTAGATTCCATGCCTAATGGTCATTTGCTGGCTGGATGGTTTGCTCTAGAGGACATCCACGAAGAAGCGGGTCGATTTTATGTTTTACCAACATCCCATCTCGTTGACTTTGAGTTAACAGATGATGAAAAACTATCTAATCGGTTTTATTTGGAAAAGTTGAAGGAGTACATCAATGCTCACAAGAGTAATATTCAAGCTCCTGCCTTGAAAAAAGGAGATGTCTTGTTCTGGAACTCTAGAACGATTCACGGTTCCTTAGAAACACTTAATCCTCAATATTCTCGCAAATCTCTCACCGCTCATTATTTACCAGCGGTATATCAATTCGGTAGCCGCAATGCAGAATCTCCGACTGCTGTAGATTATGCCACGTACAAAGGAATGAAGTATCGTTTGATTCCTGCAATGTACAAAAATTATTCAGCAGCCGCAAAACTGAAAACAGATTTCTTGCAGTATTTGTGGGAGCAACCAAAACTAATGCGAACCGCAAAATTTGTGAGAAAAGTTTTGCAAGGTGCTAAAGGTAAATAATCGATTCTGTTCTGTTCATCGCAAAAACAAATAGGGTTCTGTAGGACGACCTAGTTCTCGAACCCTATTTTTATCCCTTTATAAATTGCCCAATTCTGATGTTAGACAAGCTGAGTCTGGTCAATCAAAAGCTTAGCCCTGGTCTACGCAAGGTGTTCAGCAACATCGCGTGGCTGTTCGCTGACAAAATCCTCCAAATGGGCTTAAGCCTAATTGTAGGGATATGGGTGGCTCGCTATCTAGGGCCGGAACAGTTTGGCTTATTTAATTACGCGATTGCATTTGTAGCGCTGTTGGGGCCAATTGCCAACCTGGGGCTTGATAGTATCGTAGTACGCGACATTGTGCGCGATCCGTTTACCAAGAATGAAACACTTGGGACTTCCCTCGTACTAAAACTTATCGGCGGTGCTGTAACAACTTTGTTAGCGGTTGGCGCAATTTCCTTACTACAGCCCCAGGACTCTTTAACTCATTGGCTGGTAGGAATTATCGCTGCTGGAACCATTTTTCAAGCTTTCGAGACGATCGATCTTTGGTTCCGCTCACAAGTTAAATCCAAGTATACAGTTGTTGTTAAAAACTGCGCCTATTTGCTTGTCTGTGCTGTCAGAATTGTCTTAATTCAAATTAAAGCTCCTCTCATTGCATTTGCCTGGGCAAGATGTGGAGAGCTTGCCTTAGCTGCTGTGGGATTGATAATAATTTATCAGACTAGTGGGCAAGATATAAAAGCATGGCGTAGCAGTCTCCTTCAGGCGAAGAACTTAATCAAAGAAAGCTGGCCCCTGATTGTGTCAGGAATCGCCATTTATATTTATTCCACTATCGATCAGGTCATGCTGGGTTCCTTCTCTGCTCAAGAACTTAAATTCGATCCTAAATATGAATTAGGCATTTATGCCGCTGCTGTGAAGATCTCGCAGATATTTGATTTTATTCCCTCTATCATGCAAATATCTTTTTTCCCAAAACTCACTGAGGCGAAGGCTCAAGGGGAGATTGAATATTTCAAAAAATTTCAGGCTTACTTTGATTTAACCTTAATTTTGTGGTTGATAATCGCAATTCCAGTTTCACTGCTTTCCACTTACGTCGTTCATTTCTTGTACGGAGATAAGTATGCAGCTTCAGCAATAATACTATCAATCTATGTTTGGTCACAGTTTGGTAGCGGTTTTGGTCTTGCAAGAAATGCGTTTATTATGATTGAAGGAAAAGCCAAAAATGAATTACTTTTAACCTTTATAGGGGCAGTCGTAAATATAGTTTTAAATTTATATCTAATTCCTAAGAATGGAGCGGTTGGAGCTACCATAGCAACTTTGATTACTTATTTTATTGTAACTATAGTTCTCAACTTTATAATTCCCGATTTAAAGCCAATCAGTAAGTTTATTTTGCGTTCTTGCAATTTATATAAGGCTGCTACAAGAATTAAAGGAATCGTGCAATGATTGAAATAAAACCAAGCATTCAGCACAAATCCACCTGTCCCCACAGCGGTACACTGCTTAATCCTCAAGGTATTCTTTGGCAGGGAATGCATATTTGCGTAAAATCTAAGTGCGGCTCCTGTAATACAGAAATTATTGAGGATTTAGAAGTTGGTCATGCTGTCACTTTTCCTTATCAAATTGATTTAGCAAAAGGCGACGTTTTTGGAAATGAATCTTGTAAATATTGGTTAGGTCAAAAACTTCTTTACTCTCTGCAAAATCCCCAATCTGAAGAGATTGCGATATCTAAGGAGGTTTTTAAGCAGCATCAACGTGTCATTATCTTAAACTGTATTGATTATCTTTATGGGCATAGTTTGTTAAAGCTGCTTAATGTCCAAAGATATCTAAATAATTACCCAGATTGCGGCTTAATTGTCATCGTCCCAAAGTTTTTGAGATGGATGGTTCCAGAGGGCGTTACAGAAATTTGGACGGTAAATATCCCTTTACAGCAAGGGCAATGCTACTATCCGAAGTTTGACCAATTTATCTCTGAGGAATCCAAGCGTTTTGATAAAATTTACGTAAGTAAGGCATATTCTCATCCGAGTCAGTTTGATATTAGTAAATTTACGCGGGTTCCCACTCATAGCTTTGATAAAGATTCAAACCAAATAACCTTTATTTGGCGCGACGATCGGATTTGGTGTAATCCGCTTCTCTTCAAAACCTTGAGGAAATTAAAGATGGTTGATATTGCCCTCAAGCTTCAGAATGAAAGAGTGCAAAAACTATTTTTAAAGATTCGCTCTAAAGTTCCTTTAGCAAAGTTTACGATCGCTGGTTTGGGGAGGAAAACTCAGTTTCCCGACTGGATTGAAGATTTGCGGGTAAACAAGTTTAATTCAGACACTGAGAGGCAAATGTGCCAAGTTTATTCCCAAAGCCGCTTGGTCATTGGTGTACATGGTTCTAATATGCTGTTACCTTCTGGTCATGCTGGCATGACTCTCGATCTGATGCCAGAGGATCGGTGGGGAAACGTGGCGCAAGATATCCTCTATCAAGAGACAGAGCCTCGATTGGCTGCTTTTCGATATCGCTATGTTTCGCTTCAGACTCCTTTAGATGAAATAGGAGCGATCGCTTCCAGTATGCTCCTACATTACTCCGAATATAAACAGAATATGACTGCTGATAAGTGACCATGAAAACTCCCGTTGCTTTGTTAATCTTTAAACGACCTGAGACTACAGCCAAGGTTTTTGAGGTAATTCGTCAGGCAAAACCGCCGAAGCTTTTAGTAGTTGCTGATGGCCCTCGTAGCGATCAACCAGGTGAAGCAGAAAAGTGCGCTGCTACTCGTGAAATTATTGACACTGTAGATTGGGATTGCGAAGTTCTAAAAAATTATTCAGATGTAAATTTAGGCTGCGGTTTACGTCCAGCTACAGGTATTAATTGGGTATTTGAACAAGTAGAAGAAGCCATCCTTTTCGAGGATGATTGTTTACCTCATCCAACTTTCTTTCAGTTTTGCGAGGAGTTATTAGAAAAATATCGCGATGATGAAAGAGTAATGAGTATTGCGGGAACCAATCTTTTAAGCGAACGGAAGTTACCTGGACAAAGTTATTATTTTTCCTACTTTGGTGGAAATTGGGGTTGGGCATCCTGGCGTAGAGCTTGGAAATATTTTGATTATGACATTAAGCAATGGCCTGAGATTTTCGAGAGTCGGTTCCTAGAAAATTACTTAAGGGTACCAAAATATTATTTGTTTTGGCAAAAAATATTTCAAGATGCCTACCAAAATAAAAACAGATCCTGTTGGGATTATCAATGGTTGCTAGCTTGTTGGCTTCAACATGGATTAAAAATAGTGCCTGAAGTTAATTTGATTACGAATATTGGTTTCGGAGCCAATGCAACTCACACTTTTTCTACTGAAAATCCCTTAGGTAAAATGGGGACGCAAGAAATTAGCTTTCCTTTGAAGCATCCTCCTTTTATGATTCGAGATGTAGAAGCAGATACCTTATTTCAAGAAAACTTTTTTGACAATAGAAGCCTATTTACTAAAGTTAAAAATAAACTTCAAAGAAGTTTTGCTTAAGGAGTAATTACGAGATGAACCCCTTCTCCAAAATTAAGTCTAAAATTAATGCTAATTTAACCAAAAAAAAGTGTGTAATTGGCAATAATTCAAGCGTTTTAGACCACAATTCACTGATAAGCCACGATCGCGATAAAAATAGTATTATTCTGGGTGAAAACACTTACATCGAAGGTCAATTAATGACTTTTCCGGGAGGAAAAATAAAAATAGGCAATTTCTGTTATTTAGCCCAAGGCTCTAAAATTTGGTCAGACACTTTAATTGAAATAAAAGATAGAACAATCATTGCTCATAATGTAAATATATTCGACAATCAAACTCATCCACTCGATCCGGTAGCGCGTCATCAACAATTCGTTCACATTATCCAAAAAGGCTTTCCTAAAGACTTAAACCTAAATGGAAAACCAGTCATTATTGAAGAGGATGTTTGGATTGCTTGTAACTCAATTATTCTAAGAGGGGTGACGATTGGAAAATGCTCAATTATCGGTGCTGGCTCAGTCGTTACGAAAGATGTCCCTGCTTGGACGATTGTTGCGGGGAATCCAGCCCAGATTATTGGCAAAGTTCCTGAAGGTGAACGGAAGATTTTAAATAGCAAAGAAGTAGTAAGCGATCGCGGGTAAAAATCAATGAAGCGCTTTATAGTATCTAAACTAACAGACGCTCAAATAGACAGGATTAAATGGCTAGGAGGTAACTTAAAAGCCCATTTTAGTAAAAGGCAAAATGTAGGTAAAAACTCTTATATCGATCCATCGGTTCATGTACTAGGGTGGGGTAATGTAAAAATTGGTCAAAATTCAGTTATCGGTTCGGAAACAGTAATTGTCATTAACAAACGAGAAAAAGAAAAAATTTCTGTCATTGTTGGTGATAACTGTTTTATCGGTCGCAGAAACTTTTATAGTGCTGGAGCTTTAATAAAAGTCGGTGACTACAGTTTAATTGGTAATGACTGTAAACTGTTAGGAAGTGGGCACGAATACACTTCTCCGTTTATTCCGTATCACACTGCTTTAACAACTACTGATGGAGTAATAGACATCGGCACAAATTGCTGGCTGGGTGTAGACGTGACTATTTTGAAAGGCGTCCAAGTAGGATACGGCTCAATCATTGGAGCTTCCACCGTAGTAAATTGCAATATTCCCCCATTCAGCGTGGTGGTGGGAAATCCATGTCGAATCGTTAAAAGATTTGATATGCGATCGCAAGAGTGGGTAAGGGCTAAAGATTATTCTGAAGATGGCGATCGATATCTTCCTGGTGAAGATGAATATTTAGCAATATTAAAAAAAAATTTTCCCGCTACTAGAATGCCAACAATCGCTGTTAGCAAGTTCTTCGGGGATTTAGACTAACAAAGTAGGAAGAAAATAGATAATTTACGAATAAATAAAAAATATTTCCATGAAAACTGTTTTAATTACAGGTGTAACAGGGTTTATCGGGCGATATGTTGCTCGTCAGTTTACAGAAACTGGATGGAGTGTTATTGGGCTGGGAAATCGCCCTCCAGAGAATGCACCTAGACAAGATTTGTTTCGCTATGAACAATTAAATTTGCCTTCTGCGGATCTAGCAAAAATTGTTCAAGAGTTGCAACCGGAAGTTTGTATTCACTGCGCTGGAAGAGCTTCAGTAGAGCTTTCAATTGGCGATCCATCAGCAGATTTTAGCAACAGTGTTGCTGTCACTTTCAACCTTTTAGATACATTACGTCTTTATGTTCCAAAATGTCGTTTAATCTATCTTTCTAGTGCTGCTGTCTATGGAAATCCAGAAACCTTACCCATTCAGGAAAACCAAAGCTTGAAGCCAATTTCTCCCTATGGCTTTCATAAGCTGATGTCTGAGCAACTTTGCGCTGAGTTTTTCCAAGTTTATAACTTACCCACTGCTATAGTACGCATTTTTTCGGGTTATGGGCCAGGACTGAGGCGACAAGTTCTTTGGGATATGTGTCAAAAAGCTTTGATAAACCCCGCACTAAAGTTACGAGGTACTGGCAACGAAAGCCGCGATTTTATTCATGGTAGAGACGTAGCAAGGGCACTTCAGATTCTTGCTGAAAAAGCTAATTTTGAAGCCGAGGTTTATAACCTTGCAAATGGTGTCGAAACAACAATCAAAGAATTAGCAGCATTAGTGTTAGCCAAACTAGGGGAAGATATTCCGGTTGAATTTGATAATAGTACTCCTGTCGGAACTCCAATAAACTGGCAAGCCGATATGAGCAAACTTGCCCAAATTGGATTTACCCCTGAAGTAACGATAGAAAGGGGTGTAAACGTCTATGTTCAATGGTGTCGAGCTGAGATTTTAGGATGGTAAAAAATCTACATATTTGCCTCAACATGGTGGGTGGCTCTGGCTGGCTAGGGGGCGTGCTATATATTCAGAATTTAGCTCGTGCGATCGCTACTTTACCAGAAACAGAAAAAGCGAATATCAAGCTAACAATCGCTGTTCACGATAAAGATATAAATTTAATAGAACCAGCCCGGGGTTACGTTAACCAAATTTATGCTACTTCCAAGTGGCAGCGTGCCTATCTAAAAATGTGTAATTTTTTAGCTGAGCGTATCTCTTTCATTCCTCTGGAACTACTAAATCCTCAAAAAATAAATTTTCTTTACCCGGCGATAGCAGGAACCCGCTCACCTTATCACTGGGGAGGTTGGATTCCTGACTTTCAACACTATCACTTACCCAACCTTTTCTCTCCGGAAGAAATCGCTCAACGTAATCGAGATCAGCAACAAATTGCTCACGCTGCTCCTATTATTGTCCTCAGTAGCAATATGGCACAAGAAGACTTTAAACATCTTTATCCGGAAGCAGCTTCTCGAAGTGTTGTAATGAATTTTGTAAGCTGTCCCGCACCTGAATGGTTTGAGTTAGATCCCAAACTAACGCAAGAAAGTTATCAACTTCCAGATAAATTTTTCCTGATCAGCAATCAATTTTGGAAACATAAAGATCATGCTGTGGTAATTGAAGCTTTGGGGCTACTGAAACAACAGGGGCTTACACCTACCGTTGTTTGTACTGGAAGTGCTACTGATTATCGTAATCCTGATTATTACAATTACCTCTTAACAAGAATTGAGGAATTAGGAATTAGCGAACAAGTACGTCTTTTAGGATTAATTCCTCGTGTAGACCAAATTCAGCTCATGAGGAGGTCTTTAGCTGTAATTCAGCCTTCTTTATTTGAAGGTTGGAGTACGGTTGTAGAGGACGCACGTTCTCTTGGTAAACCCATGTTACTTTCTGACTTTCCTGTTCACCTGGAGCAGAATCCTCCTGATTCTTACTTTTTTGAGCGTAGTAATGCGGAACAACTAGCAGCACTGATTGATAAAAGTTTCACTACATTAACACCAGGACCAGATGTAGAAAAAGAAAGTTTAGCTAAACAGGATAATGTTGAACAAATCAAAGGATACGGTAGGCGTTTTTTAGAGATAGTACGCAGTGTTGTATAACCAACAAAATTTTATCTAGGGATTTTTTAGATGTTGAAACGCTCAGAGAAATACTTACATTACGTACTCTTTGATACGCTCAAAGAAAAGAATGTTATTCCTCCAGCCTTTTTCTGGATAGCTGTAGCTACTTTGTATGCAGTAGCGAATGCGCCGAAGAATAGGATAATCATGGCGTTTCAAGCAATTTTCAATCGCCTGCCTCAAGATTGGGTTTCTACAACTGTTCAAGCAATCGAAAGTCGTTTCAGCCAAGGGGTAATTTCTCCAGAAATCCTAGCCAAAACTGCTCCGCAGCAACTAGCTGAGATTACTACTAATTACGGCATAATCCCTATCAAAGGATTTCTCTTTTTTATCGCAACTTTAGTTATTGCATACCCAATTTTAATATCGGTTATTAAGCCGCGCCATTCACTATTTCAGTTTGGGTTTAAAAGAAGAGCGATCGCGTCTCTAACCATCTTTGCAATTATATCTTTACTCATCGTCCCTTTTCGCTATCCTTTAGGTCCAGGGGTGATGGGTTTAGAGTATGCCATTAGGAGTTTAGAGCCTTTTAGTCAAAATGCTGACTGGTATTATCGACGCTTGTTTATGCTAGCGATCGCTAACTTTATCCATATGAGTGGACCATTCCTATATTACATTTTTTCTCTGGCTTGTACCTATCTTTTAATCTTCTTGACTTTAACCTTTATCGACTCCAAAATCTTCGGTTCAAAAGAGACTGATGAGGGGCAACAAGAAATTGAATCCAAATCGATAAATTATCAAAAACTTGGTTTATATTACCTTTCAATTGCAACCAGTAGTTATTTAATTTTTAATTGTCAATTTCCGGGCTATGTCGATCAGTTATTTTTTAGCCTGCTATTACTTCCAGCTTGTATCCCTATGACTCGGCAGGGAAGACTCGCAACCCTTGCTTTTGCCTTAGCCACACATGAAGCCAGTGCTTTTGTCTTTATCCCAATTGTTATTTTCTGTTTTCCCAGAAGAGAAGTATTAACCGCTTTATCCTTAGTCCCCATTTATTGTTTTATTTGGTTTGCTGGCAGTGGATTTTCTCTGGATAGTCCAGTAAAGGCACACTTGATACTGGAGAATAAGACGGCATTGCAGTACTTAGCTGAAAATCCAATGTTGGGGTTAGCAGGGTTCTTTTTCTCCTACAAGCTATTGTGGATTATTATCCTGTATATCTTGTGGATACTTTGGCGTCAGGGCGAGACACTTTTGGTAAGTGCGATCGCTTGCATCATTGCATTCCCTATTTCTACAATGTTTTTGATTGTGGATACTAGCAGAAATGTAGGCTATGGTTTCTTTGGAATGTTAATTGCTTTTGCTATCCTGATTCGGGAAGAAAAAGTTTTTTCGGGGCATCTTATATTATTTTATATGGTCATTCTAAATATTATTATTCCTTCATACTATGTAGGTTTAAACACGGGTTTTCAGACTTATATGGGTCTGTATCATCTTATCCCTCTTTTTCCCTCCACTTATGTTCCATAAATATAAAATTTTAGGGTGAGCATTGCCCACCCTACTCATTCAACTATTATTTAATACATTCCATAAATAGGGATTCTGGGCGTTCTTCTCGTTCTGCAATCCCTGGTATTTTACTGTCTCGGTAGTTGCCTCTAACCACTTCCCGAAATCCAGTATCCAAGAGAATTTTTCGCAACGAGTTTTCGTTATAGTGCCAGTGGTGGCGATTTTTTTCTAACGTCTGCGTTGCTTCTAAAAATTCTGTCAAAAATACTTCAGGACAGCTAGGATTGTAGCTCTTTATTAATTGATCGAGGTCTGGAACTGCAACCCGAAATATTCCACCTGGCTTCAGAACTCGATAAACTTCAGAGATACAATTTAAAGCGCCTTCCAAGTATAAATGCTCAAGTACATGAGATGTATATGCTGCATCAACACTATTATCAGACCAGGGAAATTTTTTAGTCAGATCCAGATATGTAAGCTGACGAAAAATTCCTTTTTGATGCTCGTCATATCGTTCTCGATCGAGCTTCCCTACTTTATACATGAGATCAGGTAAAAAGGGGATTTTTGAAACCCAGATATGAGGAGTAATATCTGTATTGATCCAGCCAGAGAAAATGCGGTCGAAAGAGCCTAAATTTAATTTCATTGCCTCAGACATATTGTTGACCTCAGAAAGTGAATTAAGCCGCTATAAATTAGCTTAATAAAAATCAATATCAAGAATATTGAAAATATTCTTTAATTTTAGAAAAGGTAAGCTTAGGGCTTGCTAAATTGTAGAATATAGGTTGACCAAAAAAAGCAATTACATTGATACATTGTTCATGCTTCTAATTTTAGTATTCCCAAGTTCAGGAATAATATAGCTATTATGACAACTAACATTTATTTTAATAATGTGAGGCGCTGATGGAAAATACTAGCATAGCTGTTCTTATCACTTGCTATAACCGCAAGCAAAAGACTTTAGCAAGTCTAGAGGCACTTTTCAACCAGGTACTCCCAACTAACGTTAATCTTTGGGTCTATCTTGTAGATGACGGCAGTACTGACGGTACAGCAGCAGCCGTCAACCAACATTATCCTCAAGTAAAGATTATCCAGGGAGATGGAAATTTATTCTGGAATGGAGGAATGCGAGTGGCATTTTCTGAAGCCATTAAGCACCCTCATGATTATCATCTCTGGCTGAATGATGACACGCTAATTTACCCAGAAGCTTTAAGTAATTTGCTGACAACCTCTCATTTTTTAGCCTCGCAAGGAAATGCAGCAGCCATTGTAACCGGGGCGACTTGCGATCCGGAGACGAATACGGTTTCTTATGGCGGCGTCGTGAAAAGTACGTGGTGGCATCCCTTCAAATTTCGCTGGCTAGAACCGAGCCAAAAAGCTATACGATGTGACACCATGCATGGAAATTGTGTATTGATTCCTAAAGAAATATTCCAAGCAATCGGAAACTTAGATCCTGACTTTAAGCATTATGCGGGAGACTTTGATTATGGGTTACGCGCGAGAGGAAAAGGATATACGGTTTGGTTAGCTCCAGGCTACATCGGAACCTGTTTAGGAAACCCTCTGTACGCAAACTGGATGGATTCTAATTTGCCGATTCGCGAACGATGGCAAAAGGCAGAACAACCTAAAAATTTCACATTTCAAGAAAGGAAGTTATTTGCTCAGCGCCATGCTGGAATTTTATGGCCTATTTATTGGTTGCTGCCCTACAGAAAATTGCTTTTCTCAAGCTTTAGCAAACGGGGACAGGTGGGAACATGAAAATTATAAATTCTGGCGATAAAAAATTAAAAATAGACGATCTCCGCATTGCTATTGCGATCCCCTCAGTCGAATTTGGCTCTTACTGGCGACCTGTTTTGTACGAACTTACGAAAATCTGTAAGAATACAATTTTTTATACTGGCTGTCTTTGGCCGAAATTCGATGCTGATGCTCCAGGAGCTTCCGCGGTTAAACTTGTAGGAAAATTTAAATTTGTAGAAGCAACTCAAGTATCGGGTGGCTATGGTCGCGGTTTTATGGTAGCTTCCCCAAAGATTGTAAATGAGTTACTTGAGTTTAAGCCTCATGTTGTTTTTGTCAGCGCTTTCTCTATATGGACTGTTTTAGCACTGCTTTTCAAACCCTTGGGAGGTTGGAAAGTTGTAATTATTTATGATGGCAGTTCACCGAATACAAACTTTGAAGATTCTAAACTTCGTACCTTTTCGCGTCGTTTAATGGTTAAATTCACAGATGCTTTTATTGCTAATAGTAATGATGGCACAAAGTATCTTCATAAGGTAATTGGAGCTAAGGAAAGGAGAATTCATACTAAAACTTATCTGGTGCCTGAACCCCAAGCTTTGCGGGAACGTCTTGAAGCTGCAAAACCTAGTGAACTAAAGCTAAAGCGTCCGGTTTTTTTATTTGTCGGACAAGTGATTCCTAGGAAAGGAATAAAGCCCTTATTGGAGGCATGTTCTCTTCTTACAAGCCAGGGATATTCTGATTATTCGTTGCTAATTATTGGAGATGGAGCGCAACGTGAGGAATTGGAATTTTTTATTAAAAACAATAATCTAACAGAGCGTGTGACCTGGACAGGATGGGTAGATTACGGGCAACTAGGGGCATATTTTCAGGATGCCGATGTCTTTGTTTTTCCTACCTTTGAAGATGTATGGGGAATGGTGGTGCTGGAGGCGATGGTATTTGGCAAACCCATATTGTGTTCTAAAGGTGCAGGCGCTTACGAAATGGTGATAGAAGGAGAAAATGGGTATTTGTTTGAGCCGCAAAACCCAGAAGAAATTGCTGAAGGAATGCGCCGTTTTATAGATAATCCAGAGCTTGCTGCCTCAATGGGAGAAAAATCAAAGCAGTTGATCGGGCAGTACACTCCAGAGGCAGCAGCCAAATCGATGGCAGAAGTAGCAATGAATGTTTTACAAAAAATTCAAATAAATGCCGAATGATATTGAATTGAGACAGCGCTTCTAAAATTGCGTTTCTCAGCTTAGGCTGGAAACCAAAAAAATAATTTTGGGTAAATGGGTAATTTTGAAAGTGGGTGGGAACTATAGATAGAGAAAACGGCTAATTTTATAAAAGGTAAAAGCCTATGAAAATCCTTCTATCTGCATACGCTTGTGAGCCTGAGTGTGGCTCTGAGGAAGGGGTAGGCTGGAATACAGTTCGGCAAGTAGCAAATCATCACGAAGTTTGGGTGTTAACTCGAATTGGTTATCGTGCAGCAATTGAAGCCGAGCTAGCTTGTCACCCGGTTCCCAATTTACACTTTATTTATTTCGATCCATTTAATTGGACGGAAGATTGGCGGAATAAACAAGGGTTAGTGCAACTTCATTACTACCTTTGGCAAATCCAAGCTTATTTTCTGGCAAGGCGGCTGCATCGGGAGATTGGCTTTGACTTGGTGCGTCATGTCACTTATGTGAAACACTGGTCTCCTAGCTTTTTAGCCCTATTGCCAGTCCCCTTCATTTGGGGGCCTGTCGGAGGTGCTGAATCGGCTCCAAAAGCTTTCTGGAAAGATTTTAGTCGGCGTGGCAAGGTTTACGAATTGCTGCGAAACTTCGCTCAATCGCTGGGTGAACAAGATCCATTTGTGCGGCTGACTGCAAAGCGAAGTTGTGTAGGATTAGCAACCACTGAGGAAACGGCAGAACGCTTGCGATCGCTTGGAGTAAAAAATGTCCAAATCGCTTCGCAAGTGGGTTTATCTAAGGAAGAAATTAGTCAATTGGCGCACCATATTGTGCCTGATGATAGTCCCATACGGTTTACTACCGTGGGTCGGCTCATCCACTGGAAAGGAGTCCATCTGGGGATTCGAGCTTTTGCTTTGGCTCAAATTCCCCAAGCAGAATACTGGATTGTGGGAGATGGACGGGAACGGCAACAATTGGAAGCGATCGCTCACTCACTGGGAGTGGCGGATAAAGTTCGCTTCTGGGGCGCTTTACCGCGCCAGGAAACCCTATCTAAAATCGGGCATTGCCACGTCCTCGTTCATCCCAGCCTGCATGAATCTGGGGGATTTGTCTGCGCGGAAATGATGGCGGCGGGGCGTCCAGTCATTTGCTTGGATCTGGGAGGGCCAGCGGTACAGGTAACGGAGGAAACTGGGATTAAAGTGGCTGCGATAAATCCCGAACAAGTCGCACGCGACGTAGCTGCTGCGATGACTCGTTTAGCGGAAGATCCAGCGTTACGGGTGCGAATGGGACAAGCGGGACAAAAGCGGGTGAAGGAAGTCTTTGATTGGGATCTCAAGGAAAGGCTTTTGCTCGATTTGTATGAAAAAAGGCTATCTCAGTCCGCTATCGTCCCTTCACTTGCTAAAGGCTTGACGGATCAAGGGTGAATGCAGGCGTCGATGAGTTCTTCGATGCCATTGATAGGCAAGATTGGTGTACCCAACTCAGTGGCGAGTTGTTCCACAGTCATGTCATCCAGGAAGCAAGAATCGCCATGTTTTAGCATGACTGAGGGGAGGAGAATGCGATCGCCCAAATCTCTTCCCTTTAGTTTCAGCAAATCTTGACCCGTTAACAAACCAGTGACGCTAATCTCTTGTCCCCAGTATTCGCTACGCAACGCCGCCAGATTTACTTGCAGTCCTTGCACTTGATTCAGGCGTTGCAAGATAGGCTCAAAGGCTTTTTCCACTGCATTCCCCACCACCCAAGTTAATTTCTGGGATGTTTTTAAACGTCGCGGCAATTTTTTCTCAGCAACCTGCTGAAATTCCTTGAGAAATTGGCGAATCGAACCGACCCCATTGCCGATTTGAGGATAGTCTTCGTAGTCTGATTCAGGCGGTAATTCTTGCCCAGCAATTAAAAACCACTCGTCGGCTAACCAGGCGAAAGTAGATCCCATCTGGTTGCGGAATTTCTCCTGGAGTACCTGGACTTGCAAAATCACTTCAGCGGCTTTCTGGGGCGTCACTGGGGTTAGTTCGTCTTCGGTTGGACGGAAACGTGTCAAACCGACCGGAACCACTGCCACAGAGGCGACAGCCGGGATATCTCCCTGGTGAAAAGAGGCTAAATCCCCCAGGGTAGTCTCTAGGCGATCGCCATCGTTAATGCCAGGACAGAGAACAACCTGGGCATGGATTTGCAGACGCCGTTCTTGAAACCACCGCAGTTGCTGCAAAATCTCAGCGGCGCGGGGATTTTTTAACAGGCGGCTGCGGACTTCTGGTTCGGTAGCATGGATGGAAACGTAGAGGGGAGAAAGGCGCATCTGCTCAATCCTGTCCCATTCCCTCTGGGTGAGATTGGTCAGGGTTAAGTATGAGCCATAGAGAAAGCTGAGGCGGTAGTCGTCATCTTTGAGATAAAGCGATCGCCTTTTACCGGGAGGCTGTTGGTCGATGAAGCAGAAAGGACAGCGGTTATTACACTGAATTAAGCCATCAAATAGGGCAGTTTCAAATTCCAAGCCCAAATCATCGTCGTAGTCTTTCTCAATTTCCACCGAGTGGCTTTTGCCAGCAGTATCTAAAACTTCCAGTTCCAGCACTTCATCCGCACACAAAAACTGGTAGTCAATAAGGTCGCGGGGGCGCATCCCGTTGATGGAAACAATTGCATCTCCCGGTTCAAACCCGACTTCGGCGGCAATGGAGTCGGGGAGAACCTGGGTAATTAAGGCTGGACGAATAGAAATCTCGCTCATAAAACTAGGAGGAAACGAACCGCTTCAGGCACGGAGGGAGGAGAAGAAAAAGTAATTAAATATTAGGGATTAGTTTGACGAAGATCGCGCCCAAGATAGCTATTCCAAATGCTAACCGATACCAAATAAATACCCACGTACTCTGGGTTTGCAGGAAGCGCAGCAGCCACGCGATCGCGAGATAGGAAAATACTCCTGCTGAGATGACTCCCGCCACCAGAGACAGCAGTCCACCATCTCCCAGCCCTGTTTCTACAACATCTTTTAATTCCACTAACCCCGCTAGGGTAATTGCTGGGATTCCCAATAAAAAAGAAAAGCGTGCAGCGGTTGCCCGTTCTAAATTCATAAATAGTCCAGCAGTCAGGGTAGAGCCGGAGCGAGAAACGCCGGGAATTAGCGCCAAAGCTTGCGCCAAGCCCATCAAAATGCCATCTTGAAGTGTTAATTGCTCAAAGTTACGCTTTTTATGCCCAATACGCTCTGCAACGCCCAACAATAAAGCCATGAAAATAGAGGCAATGGCGATCGCTGCCATACTGCGTAACGGGGAGTTGTCAAAGTCGGGAATAAACTTTTTGATCAGCAGTCCAAAAAAGAGGATGGGTAAGGTTCCCAAAACGATTCCCAGTGCCATACGGAAGTCGTTGGATTCGTAATTCTTGTGAGCGATCGCCTTAAATGCACCCGTTGTAATTTGTGTCAAATCCCCCCAGAAATACCACAGCACTGCGGCAATACTGCCCAGCTGAATCACGGCGGTAAAGGCGACTCCTGGATCGCCCCATCCTAGCGCCACCGGCACCACCTTCAAATGCGCCGTACTACTAATGGGCAGAAACTCAGTCAACCCTTGCACCATGCCCAGAACCACCGCTTGAAAGATATTCATCTGGGGTGTGGTTGCGGCAACGGGTACCACGTCTTGCGCCCTTACCATCGCTTCTAAGGGGAAGGTCAACGCAGCGCTGGCAGCACCGACACCAAGAATCGCCAATTTTTTACGTTTTGATACAGCCATGAAATCCTCTAATAAGCAGCATTCCAGACAAGTCAGCCTTTCTTTTTTCTTCTTTGCGAGTCACCGGCAGAGGCATCTTGCGCCACTACACATAGCACAGGCATTACATAAGACGAGCAATTTTTAGAAAATCTCCGACTCTCAACGCCGAGTTCCTCCCAACTTCCCATTCATTTTCTGCCACCCTACTCCGAAAAGCCACTTGTATTGCTCAATAAAACTCAGCTAAGATTTCTATATCCCCCCCTAGGGCATTTTTCCTGTGATATCGTAAAAGATGTAAACTAAAGTAAAGAATATTAACAAAATCTTGTTTAACGATACCTGGTTTTCTAATTCATCTTCTTCTGTCCCTGGTAATCTTCCCCAGCCAAGTAAAACTCTGTTGGGGTTTTTTGATTGGGGAATCGGCACCCGCCAAGCTTGGTTAGTTTTCGCAGCTGCGTCTTTTCTGGTATCCGTGCCAGTGTTTGTGCAAGCCCCTTTAGTGCGGCTGCTACCAGAACTGAGTTTAGTAATGACAGCCGGGTGGGTTTGGCTGAGCGTGGTTCTCAGACGGCGTCCTGCGACTCATGTGTGGGGAGATTTGCTGCTGGGATTTAGCTGGAGTTGGTTGGCAGGGTCGATTTATTGGGGCTGGCTGCGCTGGGAACCCACGATCCACTTGCCGGTGGAAGCAATTGGTTTACCGTTTGCCTTATGGTGTTTGACCCGCCGTTGGGGTCTTGTCGGCAACCTATTTTATCTTGGCTCCCTGTTTGGCACGGCAGTAACAGATATATACTTCTACTTAGCTGGTTTGATTCCACACTGGCGAACCGTCATGCAAGTTGCACCAAGCGAGGCATCACTGGTTTTTCAAAGTGCGATCGCTCAAGTCAGCACCCCCTGGGGAACCAGTTGGGCAATCGTGCTTCTCGGAATCCTGTTAGGCGTTGGTCTGGTACCATTGCGATCGCGCCAGCTGCATTGGTGGGCGTTTGGTGGAGCCGTTTTGAGTACAATCTTGGTAGACGGTCTGTTTTGGCTGGCTGCTACTATGGCTTAAAAATATCTTGAAAGTGTCCCCTGAAAAATTTATTCATGTCGGGACATCTAGTTACAAAGGTTCCCAAATTACCCATCAAGCTCCAGAAGAAAGCTAAAATTTAACCACTCCATACGATGCGTCGTTGCTTCTCTAGCCTGTGGTGACTTTGCGACCCACTCCTTACTTACTCCTTCGTACCGAGTCCGGCAATCGCTATCTCCCCTTGGTAAGTAGTAACTGCTGGACAGTTGGTCGCAGTGACGACAACAATTTTGTGTTGCCGGATCGTTGGATTTCTCGCAACCATGCAATGTTGCAGTGTACCGAAACCGGCGAGTTCTACCTAATTGACCTAGGAAGTCGCAACGGCTCCTTTGTTAATGGCAGACGAGTCAGTATTCCAGTTACTTTACGCAATGGCGATCGCCTTACCTTTGGTCAGACGGATCTAGAGTTTCACTGTCCTACCGCCAACCGCAACAATGAGCCATTGCCAAGCGGGGACAAGGATACACTGACTTCGACTTTGCACGTACGCCGTCTGATGTCAGTCATGGTGGTAGACATCCGCGACTTCACAGTTCTCACCCGGCAACTAGATGAAAAAATATTATCGGCGGTGATCGGTACTTGGTTCCGCCATGCAGGAAATATTATTCGAGAGTATGGCAGCTGGGTTGATAAATATATCGGCGATGCGGTCATGGCGATTTGGTTTCATGGACCCCAAGGAGTGACCGATGAGGATATGCTCAACATTTGTCAAGCAGTGAGCGCCCTCCATAAAATCACAATGGATTTGAGTAATAAATATCCCGTGCCCTTTCCGCTGCGAATTGGGGCAGGAATTAATACGGGTTTTGCAATGGTTGGGAACACGGGTAGTGGCGATCGCCCCGATTACACCGCGATTGGGGATACGGTGAATGCGGCATTTCGTCTGGAATCTGCCACCAAGCAACTGGGTCTGGATATTGCTGTGGGAGAAACCACTCACGAATATCTCATCTCTTTAGCAAAGCAAGAGACTGGTTTTAAGCAATATATCGTCAATCTCAAGGGCTATGAAGTGCCCACCGTGACCTATGCAGGCTCCTACGCTGACTTAGATAGTTTTTTGCAGGTCAATACGCTCAATAAAGACTAAACAGCAATAAACAATTAGCAATTTTGCACAATTAGCTGAACGTGGAAAACTTCCGCAAAGGCTTTCGCTACTTCTTGGCGCACTTGGTGCAAGTCAATTCCGGGTACGAATTGGGCAAGACTGCCAACCGACTTATCAGCAATACCGCAGGGGACAATGCGCTCAAATCCGGTAAGGTCGGGACAAACATTTAAGGCAAAGCCGTGCATGGTAATCCACTTGCTGACCTTAATGCCAATCGCTGCAACCTTACAGCCTTCCAGCCAAACGCCAGTCATTCCGGCAACGCGATCGCCCTTTAACCCGTAAACATCCAGTACCCGAATCAATACCTCTTCTAACTGCCGCAAGTACCAGTGCAAATCTTGCTGGTAATAGCGCAGATTAAGGATTGGGTATCCCACTAACTGACCCGGACAGTGGTATGTTACCTCACCCCCTCGTTCCACTCGGAAAACCTCCCAGTCGGTCGCTGCGGGATCAAACTTAAGAAATTCCAGACTGGCTCCCTGTCCAAGCGTGTAAACGGGCGGATGCTCTAGCAAAATCAGGGCATCCGCCAGACTAGGGTCGTTGATGCGTTCGGAAACTAGCGATCGCTGCCAGTCCCAAGCTGCCGAATAGGGCATCTGCCCCCGATTGTATAACCGGAGTTGGCGCAGTTGCTCCGAGGCTTTCCCAGTAGACCCTTCAGACTTACTTAAAATCATGGCAAAAATCAACAGTAATTTGACTTATATTTTTTGCATAATTAATCTGCTGGAATCAAGAAATGTCAAAAGATGCAAAGGATTCTGAAGAGAAGTCAAAGGCATAAGTTCTCTAGAATACAAAGTGCTAGTGTTGAAGTTATAACCTCAAGTGTTGAGGGAGGATGTCTCTTCAAAATAACCCCAAAGATAGACTTGGAGATCGCAACCAAGCTGGGGAATGTACATTAGTTAAATAGCACCCTAGGAAACCTAAACAAAAACAGCGGCAGTTGCTTATTTGCGATAGAGCTGCTGACAACCCCTCTAGCTGGGGGACTGCCAGCAAGAACATCCTAGCAACAGTGTGAAATCGGGAAAAATTTGCTACTGCTCAAAGTTTTGGCTCCGTTCAACGTTTGCTAACACCAAAAAACGGGAACGCGATTGCTACTGAGAAAGCCGCAATTCTGCTGAGCTTTCTAAATTATCACAACGGTACAGCATGGAGTATCCGGTATGAAGCTTGTTATCCACGGCAAAAACATTGAAATTACCGACGCGATTCGTGAGTACGTAAATCAAAAAATTGACAAGGCAGTCAGCCACTTTCAGAGTTTAACGAGCGAAGTAAACGTGCATCTTAGTGTGGCTCGCAATCCCCGGATAAATCCAAAACAAGCCGCTGAGGTGACTATCTTTGCCAACGGTACAGTAATCCGTGCTGAAGAGAGTAGCGAGAGTCTCTACGCGAGCATCGACCTAGTTGCCGATAAAATTGCCCGCAAACTCCGGAAATATAAAGAAAAGCGTCTGGATAAGAAGACTCAGACTCAAATGAAGACTGGCATTGCGGTAGAACAAGAGCCAGTGCCAGAGGATCTCATTGGTTCTCGCACCCCCGAACTCCCCTCAGAAGTGGTGCGTACCAAGTACTTCGCAATGCCGCCAATGACGATGGACGAAGCCTTGGAACAGTTGCAACTGGTGGATCATGACTTCTATATGTTCCGCAATGCCGAAAGCGGTGAGATTAACGTTATTTATGAGCGCAACCACGGTGGTTATGGAGTAATTTTGCCGCGTAACGGGAATGGACATACCCATCACAAAAATGGCAAAACTGACAACCACAGCAGTGGAACGGCAGAAAAGTCAAGCTCTGCAAAGGCATAAACAGAACTGAAGAGCATCTAGATTCTCGTTCCCAGACTCTTAGTTGGCTCTGACTTGATCGGGTAGGGGCATCCACAAGGAATGCCCCTACCTTCCTGATTTCACAGGATCGCCCCACAGGTTGTAGAGAAACTTTTTCTTGCAAATCGCACTCGCCACTACTGTGCTGGTATTGATTCCAATTTAGGTTGCGATCGCTTTCCCAGCCTCATTACGAAACTGAGCGATCGCACCTTGCATTGCTCGTAGTTCATCTTCTGAAATTCTTAAACAATTTGTCTACATAACACTTTGTTGAAACCCTAATTTCTAACGATCAACACAAACAAGAAATTAGATAAACTTAGCGTCACAGTAGTTTTATCCCTGGGTTTTCTTCGGCAGCCACTTGCAGGTATCTTTCAACTAAGTGCTGCTATCGTTCCCTTCAAAATCAACCAGATGCAGTTGAAACTTCAAAACAACTTCTTTCTCAACTTTTAAAGGAGCTAGTTGGCAATAAGTAGGATCGTCGTTGCGATGAGTGGGTCAACATGACCAAACCTATATTAAGCCAGAGGATGAGAAGGATAAACAAGTATTAACCTGAGACAAGCGGGTTGTACAAAAAACAGGTTGGTAGAGAAAAAGGAAGGTAAAGTCATTATGCATGAGGTATCAGAGGAACACGCGAAGGCCGCAGAGGAACACGCGAAGGTCTCAGAGGAACATGGGAAGTTAATCGAGGAGGTAGGAAAGACTCTAAAGGAGCGTGGAAAGAGCGCCCAAGAGCATGGAAAGTTGATAGAAGAGTACGGAAAGGCCACACAGCAGCATGCGAAGGCATCGCAGCAGCACGCGAAGGCATCGCAGCAGCATGATGGAAACTCAACAGAGGAATTCGTGAAAGCTGCACAGGAACACTCCAAGGCAACAGAAAAACATACCAAAGCAGTCAAGGAGTTCCTCCAGGTAGCACAGGAGTTCGTCCAGGTAGCACAGGAGCAGGTAGAGACATCCAAGAAATTGTTGGACAAACGATAACTTGATTTGGATATCTATATGCCTTACGAGCGCGATCGCATCAGCTGTTTCAACTCTCGCCAAACTGGCGAGAGTTGTCCAAAATCCGATTGTTTATTCGTGAAGATTCCGTAGCTAGGGCTGAATAATAAAGCTAAAACAAATAATCCTGATGCAACTAATACAATCGCTGGGCCGGAGGGCAAATTTTGGTAATAACTGAGGTACATCCCGCTGATGCTGGAAATAATGCCAATCCCCGCCCCAACTATCATCACATTGTGCAGCCGCTTCACTAATAGATAGGCGGTTGCTCCTGGTGTAATTAACAGCGATAGCACTAGGATGACACCCACAGCTTTCATGCTGGCAACAATGGTTAAGGCAATCAGCAGCATTAAGCCAAAATTGAGCAAGTTAGTAGGCAATCCCGCTGCCTGCGCTCCCAATGGATCGAAGGTATAAAATAATAATTCTTTGTACAGTAGCACGACCACCAATAGGACAATTGCGGCAATGATCGCAGTGTCGCGGACTTCTTCAACGGTCACACCCAAGATATTGCCAAATAAGAAGTGATTGAGGTCAATTTTGTTATCTTTTTGGATCGTGGTAATTAAGGTGACGCCGAGGGCAAAAAAGGCAGAGAAAACAATACCCATTGCGGCATCTTCTTTAATTGGCGATCGCGTTCTGATCCAAGCGATCGCCATCGTACTCAAAACCCCGGCAATAAATGCCCCGACAAAGATATTGGCACCTACCATAAACGCGATCGCTAACCCTGGCAAAACCGAGTGGCTGATGGCATCTCCCAACAATGCCAGCCGTTGCACCATCAGATAGCTACCGACAACAGCGCACAGCAAGCCGACGAGAATGGCAATAATCAGCGATCGCTGCATGAAGCCGTACTGCAACGGCTCAATCAACGCTTCTAACATAAAAATTTAGAGGATTCTAACCGCTCCAGGCGCAAAGGACACAAAGTTTAAGAGGGAGTGAGAAGTGATTTCTTTAATTTAAAACTCACTCCGGGCGGATTGATGAAATATATTTCTGGGCGGATAGATAATGAGATAAAGACCGCCTCTACGCAGCTGCTTCTGTAAAGAACATCACCTGCCCGCCATAGGCACGATACAGGTTTTCCTGACTCAGCACCTCGTGGCGCGAACCGGAGGCAATTAACTCAGTATTCAATAAAATTAAGTCATCAAAGTGGGTGATAGATGCCCCTAAGTCGTGATTGACAACGAGAACCGTTTTTCCAGCGTCGGCAAGGTCGCGGAAAATGTCAAAAATAATTGCTTGGGTTTTCTGATCGATCCCGGCAAACGGTTCATCAAAGCAGAAAACCTCTGCTTCTTGGGCTAAAGCCCGCGCTAAAAATACCCGCTGCTGCTGTCCTCCGGAGAGTTGTCCAATCGGGCGATCGCGATAATCGCTCATTCCCACCCGATCCAAAGCATCTGCTGCCACCCGTCGGCTTACCGTAGAGAAGCGACGAAACCAGCCAGTTTTCTTGACACGCCCCATCATTACAGCATCCCAAACCGTCGCCGGATAAGTCCAGTCAATTTGCGATCGCTGCGGCACATACGCTACCCGTTCCCGTTGCTCCATCAAAGGTCTATCGCCATACAGCACCGTGCCACCCGTCACGGGAATCAATCCCAACATCGCCTTCATCAAGGTACTTTTTCCCGCACCATTGGGGCCAATAATCCCTGTCAAACGTCCCGGTGCCACTACACAACTGACATTCCGTAGCGCCTCTACCGTGCGGTACTGCACTCCCACCTGGCTGATTTTAATTGCTGTAGATGCCTCTAGTGAGGCGGCTGGCAGATGGCAAACCATCTTTGCCCAATCGGTATCAGGAGAGAAGGTGGCAGTATTCATAGGGTGGTTTTATCTTGCTTTCTTTTTAGATTACTCTAATAATGAAAAGAATATGAAAACATCTATAAAGAGAAATAATCTAAAAGATAGGTGAAATTGATGGTACAGCGCTCTAGGCTCTCCCAAAAGGTAAAAGAAAGTAATTTTTGCCTTTCCCAGGCAAAGTCGGAGAATCCTCTAGCTCTGGTTTCTAGCCTTTGCCTGGGAATTCTCTTGCCTTTTGCTTTATTCAGCTGTACCCAGCCTTCCTCAAATCGTGCAAATCCAATTGCAAATGGTAAACCTAATGTAGTTGCCACTAGCACTATCATTGAAGACTTGGCTGCGGAGGTGGCGGGAGACGAAATTCAGATCCAAGGCATTCTTAAACCGGGAACCGATCCCCATGTTTATGAACCTGTGCCTCAAGATAGTCAGGCTTTAGAGAAAGCGAACCTGATTCTATATAACGGCTATAACCTGGAACCAGGGCTGATTAAACTGATGAACGCAACCGGCGGCAAGATTCGCAAAGTTGCTGTAGGGGAAGTTGTGAAGTCTTTGCAACTGGATAAAGGCAGAGGAGAAGTGGTGCCAGATCCTCATGTTTGGGGCGATGTTGATAACGTCATTCAAATGGTAAATGCCATTCGTGACGCCTTGATTGAGCTATCACCCGAAGACAGAGAGAAATTTACTCAGAATGCAGCGCAGCTAACGGGTGAATTAAAACAACTGGATAGTTGGATTACCCAGGAAATTAAAACGATTCCAGAAAATAAGCGCAAATTAGTAACAAGCCACGACGCTTTTCAATATTATGCTCGTGCCTATAGCATTCCCGTTGCTGGCACTTTGATTGGCATCAGTACAGAAGAACAACCCAGCGCCCAAACAGTAAAGCGATTAGTAGAATCTGTAAAGGCAGCGACTGTACCGACGATTTTTGCAGAAACAACGATTAATCCGGCTTTGATTAAGACTGTAGCCGAGGAATCTGGGGTAAAGTTAGCCCCACGCCAGCTCTATTCTGACTCGATTGGTGCTGCTGGTAGCGATGGAGATTCTTACATTAAGATGATGGTTGCGAATACCCGCACGATTGTGGAAGCTTTAGGCGGGAAATATACGCCATTTGAGGTAGCAAAGACACCGAAAAAATAAGCTGTTTAGATAAACTAGCGTCAATTAAGATAAAGAGCGATCGCTTTCACCTGCATTAAACTGAAGCTAGAGTAGGTTACACAAAGCGATCGCTCTAAAACTTAGACTTAAAACTTAACTGTCTGATATCGGAAAAAAATTTTGGATTTTTTTTAACTGAGCTAAAAGTTACTAAATATATTCTTTGTACACCAAAATTTACTCCTAATTTATCAAAGATTCTTCATCAGCAAAATTCCCTGTAGTTTGAGATTTTTTGATAGGGAAAGAGTTAACAAGCATATTTAAACCTATTCCGGCAAAAAGACCACCCATCCCTAATAAAAAAATAGCTGCAAACCAAAGTGACCAAAAAAAGTTTATCTCTGCTTCGTTCGGACTATTAGGATTATAAATGATTGGAACAGATTGCCCAACTTGATATCCGGGTGGATTACTTCCCATATTGGATTCAACCTTTACGATCTCTCCATTTGGTGTCTGAAATTGGAATAAAGGGAAATAAATATGTGATTTTCTAGATGCTTGAAGTTTCAAATCAATGACAGTACCTGTAGTGGAAGACGAGTTTTTAATAAAATCTTGCGTTTGATGGTAATTTACAAAACTACCAAGTAGCATACCCGCTCCAACTACAAAAAATATGCTACCCATTGCCATTAACCCTTGCTTATCAGACATTTTCAACTTATTCTCCTTTTCCTAAAAATTTTTGAACTAAGTTTGCGACAGCTTAACTATCTAATTTCTCTCACTATCTCCTGGCTGGGAGTGTCAACCCCTCATCAGGTAAGGAAAGAACAACTGTCTATTTGGATGACCTGTACGATTAAAGCTACAGACAAGCCTGTAAAGATTCCGCGATCTTTTGTTTAATTTTTCTTAAATATCTGATAAAACTTAACAATAGGTGAGGTGAGCGAGAGGAGAAGCAATGGCTGTTACTCAGCCAAATATTGATATTGCTCCATTGATCGATCATGCGCTGCTAAATCCAACGGCTACTCCAGAGCAGGTTAAGCAGTGGTGTGAAGAAGCTGAAAGGTTTCAGTTCGCGGCAGTGTGCGTCTATCCGGCATACGTGCGGCAAGCGGCTGAGCTTCTCAAAGGCAGGCGGCCCAAAGTCTGTACAGTCATCGGTTTTCCCTCTGGAGCGACGACATCGGCGGTTAAGCTCTACGAAGCCCAAGAAGCCGTCGAAAATGGGGCGGAGGAATTGGATGTTGTCATCAACCAGGGTTGGCTGAAAATTGGGAAGACTGAGGAACTACACCGGGAAATTGCAGAAATTTGTGAAACGGGTCAAACTGTCAAGGCAATTTTGGAAACCACCCGCCTGACAGATGCAGAGAAACGACTGGCAGCGGAAATATGTATGGATGCAGGAGTGGCATTTTTAAAAACCAGCACTGGTTTGTTTGGGGGTGCCACAGTAGCGGATATCCAACTTTTGAAAGAAGTCGCACGAGAACGGGTCGGAATTAAAGCATCGGGGGGAATCCGTACCCCGGAGCAAGCCTTGGAGTTAATCATGGCAGGAGCGACGCGGTTAGGCACGTCGCACGGCCCCGATCTGATTCGTCAGCGCGATACGCTGGAGAAGGAGGGAAAGGGGAATTGGTAATGAGTAATCGGGAATGAGTCTGCTAACTCTTGACCCATTACCTCTTGATCAATTACCCATCACCTCTTGACCAATTACCCCACGTCATGAGTCGAACTTACAAAGCAACCGGAATCAATCTAAAGAGTATGGCGCTGGGCGAGTCTGACCGGCTGCTAACGATTTTGACGCCTGAATTTGGTTTGATTCGGGCTGTAGCACCGGGGGCACGCAAGCACCACTCGAAGCTAGGCGGTAGGAGTGCTTTGTTTGTAGTGAATGAGCTACTGATTGCCAAAGGGCGATCGCTCGATAAAATTACTCAGGCAGAAACGCTAGAATCTTTCCCCGGCTTAAGTCAGGATCTCCAAAAACTGACAGCCAGCCAATACCTGGCGGAAGTGGTTCTATGTCAAGCGTTGAGCGACCAACCGCAAATGGAATTGTATGAGCTGCTCAACGAACATCTGCATCGGTTAGAGCGGTTGCCTGCCAACAGCGCGGCTCTGGTTTTAGCTCACTTAGCCCACGGCGTGTTTCACCTGATGGCTTTGGCTGGCGTTGCGCCTCAGGTTCAACATTGTTGTGTCTCGCGGCATCCCCTGATGCCGGAATTTACCGATCCAGACTGGCGGGTTGGGTTTAGTACTGCTGCTGGTGGAACGGTGAGCTTACCAGCATTAGAACGCCTGCAAGCCGAAGCGCGATCGCGCACTTCTGCTAGTACAGCAAAAGGCATGGCAGTAAAGGAGAAATTCTCGCCTACAGCCATCGGCTTTTCACCTCAAGGTCAAGGCACAGTGCCAGAGGAAGCCAGTGGGAACTACCAAACAGTTGTTCATCCACAAACGCCCTTGATGCTGAACACCAAATTGAACGCCATCGAGCTGGCGCTGCTACAGCAGCTGGCTCAGCCAGAGCTACCCCAGAACGGAAAAAGCAATGAAAAATTAACTCATCCGACATCCCTAACCCCTCATCCTTCCGAAGACTCCGCTTGGGTTTCAGTAGAGCAACTGTTACGTCAGTACGTCCAGTATCACTTTGGTCGGTCAATTCGCTCTGCTGCTTTGATGGATGCTTGTTTCTCGTCCCAGCTGAATTTATCCTGAACCATGATGCAACGGTATGATTCCGATCTACAAGCTCGAATGTCCCTAAGTCAGTCTAGACAGAGGATTGAGGACGGCGAACGGTGGACTGAGGAAGGAAAATTTCCTCGCTCTTCCGGACTCAGCGTTCCCGCTTCCGAGCGCCCCCACCCTGCTTTTACTGGATCGTCAACACCTACCACATCACGCCCCTTGTCTGACGAGCGCTTAACACCCCCTGAAACTTCTGAATGGGAAGAGGTTCGCCCTGCGATTTCTTTCCCCCACTCCCCGGTGGACGATGCTGTAACCCCAGAGATAGATACAGAAACAGAAACGGACGCTCCCTCAAATGGAGGGTTGAACCACAGCGCCTCACCGTCCAATCTGGTTGTCAATGAGGAAGTAAAGAATGAGGAAGTAGAGGAGGACGCACAAGGATTTTTGCCGGTTCTAAAAAACCGGAATTTCCTGGCGCTATGGGGGGGACAAGTTTTCTCGCAGATAGCGGATAAGGTGTATCTGGTGCTGGTGATTGCATTGATTGCCACTCACTTTCAAGCACCCGATCAGACAATCAGCGTGTGGGTATCGGCGATCATGATGGCTTTTACGATTCCCGCCATACTGTTTGGTTCCGTGGCGGGTGTGTATGTCGATCGGTGGCCTAAGAAGGCAGTGCTAGTGGCAACGAACCTGCTGCGGGGGGTACTGGTTTTAGCAGTGCCACCGCTGCTGTGGATCTCGCATGGCTGGTTAACTCTTGGAGGGTTGCCGGTGGGATTCTGCATCCTGCTGGGATTAACGTTTCTGATTTCTACACTGACGCAGTTTTTTGCTCCTGCCGAGCAGTCAGTGATTCCGCTAGTTGTGGGACGCCATCATCTGCTTTCAGCGAACTCGCTGTACACGATGACAATGATGGCTTCAGTGATCGTGGGATTTGCCGTGGGAGAGCCGTTACTCGGAATTGCCGACACCCTGGTGGGACGTTTGGGTGGGGGAGCGGACATTGGCAAAGAATTGGTGGTGGGTGGCAGTTATGCGATCGCGGGATTGCTGTTGATGATCCTCCGCACAGGGGAAAAAACGAACGCTCCCGAACACGAATCACCCCATGTTTGGGAAGACCTGCGCGACGGACTGCGTTACCTAAACGAACAAAGCCGCGTTCGCAATGCCCTGATCCAACTGGTAATTTTATTTTCAGTTTTTGCGGCGCTGTCGGTTCTAGCTGTGCGGATGGCAGAAGTTATTCCTGGTTTGAAATCCTCTCAATTCGGTTTTTTACTCGCATCTGGTGGGGTTGGCATGGTTGGGGGGGCAACGGTGCTAGGACACTTTGGGCAGCGGTTCTCCCATACTCGGCTTAGCCTCTATGGTTCTATCGGAACGGCAGCCTCTTTGGTTGGTCTGGGATTGTTTACGAAGCAGCTATTGCTGGCATTCCTGTTGACAACGCTTTTGGGCTTTTTTGGGTCGCTGGTGGCTATCCCGATGCAGACAACCATCCAAGCCGAAACTCCCGACCAAATGCGAGGGAAAGTCTTTGGGTTACAAAACAACGTCATTAATATTGCTCTAAGCCTGCCTTTAGCCTTAGCAGGCGTTGCAGAGACGATTTTGGGTTTACAGGCAGTATTTCTCGGTTTAGCAGCGATCGCGATCGCAGGAGGACTCTTAACCTGGTATATTTCCGGTACAGGAAAAGAAAAGTGATGAGTTTTGAATGACGAGTTTTGAATGATTAACTCATAACTCAAAACTCAAAACTAAAAACTCAAAACTCTTAGAAAATGCACATAGCCTGGCTCGGAAAAAAATCACCCTTTTGCGGCAATGTCACCTACAGTCGAGAAGTTACGAATGCGTTGTTAGACCAGGGGCATCGAGTTAGCTTTCTCCACTTTGCCCAAGACGAAGAATCTGACCTCCAGGCTTGGCCTGGATGTGAAGAAGTGTCTCTACCTTTCCTGTACAAGTCCCAGGTTTATACGATTCCCACCCTGAGATCGAGAAAGGTTTTGACGCAATCGCTTGAAGAGCTAAAGCCAGACCTGGTGCATGCCTCGCTCACTTTATCACCCCTAGATTTCCTACTGCCGGAAATCTGCGAAGAACTGAATTTACCCCTGGTTTCCACCTTCCATACCCCTTTTGATGGGAAGCGACGCAATCTCAAATCAGGAACGCAACTGCTGACTTATCAGCTGTATGCACCTTTTCTGGCATATTACGACCGGACAATTATCTTTTCTCAAGTTCAGCGGGATTTACTAGCACGATTGGGAGTGGCAGCATCAAAGGTAGCTGTGATTCCGAATGGCGTTGATGTCCAGAAGTATTGTCCAGGGCCTTCTAACATCAAATCTGAATTAAACGCTAAGCGCCTCTTTGTCTACCAGGGTCGAATTGCTACCGAAAAAAATGTGGAAGCAATGCTCCGAGCCTGGAAAGAGTCAGAAATGGGGCCAGAGTGTAAATTATTAATTGTCGGCGACGGGCCGATGAAGCCCTCTTTAGAGCCTTTTTACGACTCAGAATACGGAATCATCTGGTGGGGAACCGAACCGGATGAGCAACGGCGAATCGAAATTTTGCGGGGAGCTGATGTGTTTATTCTGCCTTCTCTGGTGGAAGGACTTTCACTTTCCCTACTAGAAGCAATGGCTTGTGGCGTCGCCTGTGTAGCAACTGATGCTGGTGCTGATGGTGAAGTTTTGGAGGGGAATCCTTTAGAGGGAGACGCTGGGATAATTCTCAGAACTCAAGGGGTTGCGGGGCAGTTGCAAACTCTACTGCCTGTGTTACGAGGCAACCCGGAGTTTACGCAGCGACTGGGACAAAAAGCGATCGCAAGGGTTTTAGAGCGATATACCCTTAGCCGCAACATCGAGCAATTAGTAAAACTTTATACTGAGTTGCTACAGGAACGCCGAGTCCAGTTGAGTGATTGGCGTTATCCAGGGAGAACGAAAATCAGCTAGTCATCCTCCTCAAGGAGTAATCGCGTATTGTTTTATTCGCCAATACTCTACGCTTAAGCTGGCTTTGGGTGGCATTGGGCAAAGGCCATCCCAGTCGCGTTGGCTGCTGGTAGATCCGCTTGAGGGTGTTGATGTCTCTCGAAGAAATTTGGGGAGGATTACGCACCTGAGAAAAATACAGGGCATCTGTTTCTAAAGGACTGTGCCCCCAGATACCTAGTGCGTGCCCTAGTTCGTGACGGGCAGCGGATTGAATATAGTCGCCGGTTTGAGTTGGACTCAGTTGGATCGTAAATCGATGGGATAGTACAGATGGCGTGCCCGTCGCTGGGTTGAGGTAGAATTCATAGCGGGTTTCAGCAGAACGAGCGCGAGGCAGGTGAAATTCCCCGGTGCGGCGGTTAAAGGATGGCTTGAGGGGAGGAAGAGATCGCACGATCTTGATATCAGCTATCTCTGACTGCTCGACCACTTGGAGGGGCAAATAAACGCGCCATTCCTGCACAGCTTTTAACACAGCACTTGCCCACTGTTGGCTGGCGGTGGAAGTTTCTGGCATCTCTACGAACACCTTAACCGGAAACTGCGACCAAACCAGATAGCCAACGGGGGTAGGCTTCACCTGAGAGAAGTAATCACCACTGTTGCTGGTATCTTGCCATTGCAACAGTGTCGGTGGTAAGACGTGCGCTCGGAGTGTCGGCAGGGAGGTTGCTGATAGCGGGCGTGACCCTTCAGAAGTCCAAACATCACCCGCATCCACCACTCGAAAATGGGCTAAAACCGCCAATAAGCAAGTAGCGATCGCGATCCCCACCCGAATGAATCGTTTTGAGTTTTGAAAAGAGTTTGGATACCACAGGCGGTTCTGTAGGCTTCGTTTAAGAGTTTGAAAGTTTGAGGGTTTCGCCTTTTTTACTTTCCCACTTTTCTCCTTTTTCCACTCAAAAATCATCATTCATCATGCGTCACGATTTGATGCTATTGCCATAACCGATCCATGCTCAAAATTACCGACAAACCCAGAAAGATGACAGTGAATATCCAGGTTACTCGGTTCAGGGCTGTTTCTGCACTTCTAGTGCTGGTAAACAATTGAGCCTGTCCGCCAATCCCCCCAATTCCGTCTCCTTTAGGACTATGTAGCAGCACTAAAACAATCAGAATTGCGGAAGAAACCGCCCATATAATTTGCAGGATGCTATATAAATTCATAGTTGGTTGTTCGGTGTCAGTTTTTAAGAATTGTGAATTGCGGATCGTTAAGAGCTAACCGCTAAGCATCAGAAAGATGCAATGAGTCATTAGCTATTAGCTCCTAGCACTTTACAGAGAAACTCGCACGGGTGTGCGATTGGCGCGGACATCAAATTCCAGAGGAACCAGCATCGAACGACCTGTCATCTCTACTGGCTGTGGCAGCTTTAAGATTTCCAGAATCGTCGGTGCAATGTCCGACAAACGTCCATCACTTCGCAAAGTCACTTCAGTCCCATAGCCGGGAATTTTTAACCCTTCCCCTTCCACCAGGATAAAGGGCACAGGGTTCGTTGTGTGAGCCGTCCAAGGGTTGCCTTCTTTATCTTGCATATATTCAGCGTTCCCGTGGTCGGCAATGATGATCGCCGTGCCACCCGCCTTATTGATGCTTTCTAGAAGGCGTCCCAAACATTGGTCTACCGTTTCCAGTGCTTGAATGGTGGGTTCCATCTGACCTGTATGCCCCACCATGTCTGGGTTGGCGTAGTTGATGACCATGAAGGAGTAAATGCGTTTTTCAACGGCAGCGATCGCTACATCCGTCGCCGCTGCTGCTGACATCTCCGGTGCTTGGTCATAGGTTGGAACCATTGGACTCGGTACCAGTTCCCGATCTTCCCCTTCAAAAGGCTGTTCCCGACCGCCGTTGAAGAAATAAGTAACGTGGGCGTATTTTTCGGTTTCAGCAGTCCGAAACTGGCGCAGTCCCCGACTGGCAATGACTTCTCCCAGGATGTTACTCAGGTTCTGGGGTTCAAAAGCCACCAAAACTGGCAAATTCGGTTCGTACTGAGTAAAAGTAACAAAGCTCAGCGGCTCGATATGCTGTCGTTCAAACCTCTTAAAGCCGGGAGACACAAAGGCTTGGGTAAGTTGTCTGGATCTATCGGGTCGGAAGTTAAAGAAAATCACACCATCCCCCGCTTCTATAGCTCCAGGAGCAATTCGGGTTGGGATAATAAATTCATCGGTAACATTTTCAGCATAGGAAGCCTGCAAAACTTCTTGCGCCGAGCGACCATCTCCCAAGCCATCCTGAGTCATCACATCGTAGGCGCGTTTCACCCGATCCCACCGCTGGTCTCGATCCATTGCGTAGTAGCGACCGCTGAGGGTGACAATGCGCCCGACCCCAATCTGGTCAATGTGGTCTTGAATCTTCTGAATTGCCTCTATCCCCTCGTGGGGATAGGTATCGCGTCCATCTGCGATCGCGTGGATACAAACTGAGGGAATCTCTTGCGCTTTCGCTAAATCCAGTAATCCTAGAAGATGCGCCAGATGAGAATGCACCCCACCTTCGGAACAAAGCCCAACTAGGTGAAGCTTACCACCCCGGCTCTTGACTTCCTGACAGACTTGCACCAGTGCAGGATTGCTCAGTAAACTACCGTCTTCCACGGCGTCTGAGATCCGAACTAATTCTTGCGGTACAACCCGACCAGCACCAATGTTGAGATGGCCTACTTCTGAGTTACCCATCTGACCTTCTGGCAACCCTACAGCCTTGCCGGAGGTGTAAATGAGTGTGTGGGGATAGACTGCCCAGAGGCTATCCATCACAGGTGTGTTAGCGGCGGCTATGGCGTTTCCATCGGTTTCTTCGCGGTAGCCCCAGCCGTCTAGAATGACTAGCACCACGGGAGAGACAGGTGCTTGCGCCATACTCAATTGCCCTTTGTTTTCAGTAATTTCTCCGTCATGATATCATCGCCCTTTGTACTCGCAGTGTTATTTTTAGCAGCTTCTGTTAGCTTTTTTAGTTTTTTTGCCAGAGACAGCACAGCAATTCTCTCTAGATCGGATGACTATTTTATTACAGGGTTCTGAAGACAGTCCTGGTAGGAAGCGATCGCTAAAAGTACGTAAGGGAGCGCTACTCCCTTGATGACAACCGCTTGACGCACCTGCAAGAGCAGTAGGCGTCAAGCCCACACATCGCCTAGTCTGCCACGATGCGTTGGTCTTCCCCGGTTGTTGTGTCTGTTAAACCATCTAACCCGCACTAGGAAACAAGTCTAATAAGGTACAGGCTTTGCAAGCAGGCTTTTTGGCTTTAAGAACAGATCGACCGTGATATGTCAAGAAAACGAAACAATTCCCGATTCTTGCTGGAGCGTAGAGTGGTTTCTAACTCAGCGGGATCTGCCAAGAGCGATCGCATTGAGAAACCAGCGATACAGTTCTGCGGTAACTTGGATGCCTAGCTCGTCGGTGCCTTGAGCCGCCATAGTTACAGCCAGCAGCAGATGCACAGGCGGTTCGTAATTGAGATGACAAGGAAAGTCTGCATAAAGCGGCTTCCAAGGCTCCGAGATTTCTAAGGCTTGTTGCTAGTTGTTCGCCAGGTCGAGGAAAGTGGGCACGATTTCCTCCCGCGATGGAAACTTAGTCTTTTTATTATAACTTGCATCTACCTAAAGTAAGACTTTTGGAAACTTGGAAAGCCCACCCTAAGCGCCGTACCTTTTTAGCTCTCAAGAACGCAATAAGCAAGGGTTGAAACCTATCTTTATTGCCAAAGGAACGTCAGCAGTGGTGAGACTACTGCTGACGTTCCTTTGCGACGATTCTTTACGTTCTCTGCATTTAAAAAACGACTTCTAGACTTTATTTGCGTTTGCTAGATTCCTTAGCAGCTTTTGCAGCTTTCTTAGCAGCTTTATCAGCAGCGATCGCCTCTAATCTTGCCTGCTCTTTTTCTTCAGCAATTTTGTCTAGATAGTAATGGTAATCTCCTCGATACAGGCGGAATTCGCCGTCACGGATCTCGACAATTTTATTGGCAACTTTGGAAATAAAATATCGGTCGTGGGAGACTAAAATTACCGTACCTTCGTAGTTTTGGATTGCCTCTTCCAACATTTCTTTAGCCGGAATATCCAAGTGGTTAGTAGGCTCGTCCAAAATCATTAAATTAACTGGGCGCAAAAGCATTTTTGCTAACGCCAGACGAGCTTTTTCACCCCCGCTCAGAGCCTCAACTTTTTTAAATACGGTGTCACCGCTGAACAAGAAGCGTCCTAGAAGTGTGCGAACCTCCTCATTTTTCCACTCAGGAACTTCATCATGGATAGTTTCCATGACAGTTCTAGACAGATCCAACGCTTCCGCCTGATTTTGCTCAAAGTAGCCAGGAATCACGTTGTGAGCGCCTAATTGAACTGAACCTTCAGTAGGTTGTTCCATGCCCATAATTAGACGCAACAAGGTTGATTTTCCAGCCCCGTTCGGACCGAGAAAGGCAATGCGATCGCCTCGTTCCATTAGTAAATTCGCATCTAAAAATAGAATTTTTTCGTCGTAAGTATGTACCAAATTCTGAATTTCTACTACCTCGCGACCACTGCGGGGAGCGTCAGGAAAGCGGAAGCGCAGGGTTCGTAATCCCCCAGTCGGCGCTTCAATCCGTTCGATTTTTTCTAGTTGTTTCTCACGGCTTTTGGCTTGGGTGCTGCGAGTAGCACTGGCACGGAAACGGTCAACAAAGACTTGCTGCTTTTCTAGTTCTTTTTGCTGGCGTTCGTAGGCGCTAAGTTGGGCTTCTTGGTTTTCCGCTTTTTGTTGTAAATAAGCAGAATAGTTGCCTAAGTAGGTGGTAGAAACGCCGCGTTCTGTTTCTACAATTTGGGTGCAAAGACGGTCGAGAAATTCTCGGTCGTGCGATACTATCACGATTGGAGTCTTCAGCCCTTTGAGGTAGGTTTCCAGCCACTCAATGGTTTCTAGATCCAGGTGGTTCGTCGGTTCATCCAGTAGTAATAAATCGGGTTTTTGGAGTAAGATTTTGCCCAAACTCATCCGCATTTGCCAGCCACCGCTGAAAGCGCTAACGAGGCGATCGCCATCTTCTGGCGCAAACCCCATTTCTGGCAACATCTTCTCAATCCGTGCATCTAACCCATAGCCATCCAACGCTTCAAATTGCCGCTGTAGCCGATCCAATTTGTGGATCAGGCGGTCTAATTCCTCTGGATTCGCAGTTTCCATTTCTCTCGGCACCTGCGCTAGAGCGTGCTGTACTTCGTTGGCTTCTTTAAAAACCGTCCAAAGTTCTTCTCGCACAGTGCGCGTCGGATCTACCTCAAATTCTTGAGTCAGATAGGCAATGTGCAAATTTGCAGGACGAATCACTTCCCCAGCAGTGGGTTCCATTTCCCCTGCAATAATTTTGAGCTGAGTCGATTTTCCGGCACCGTTAACGCCGACTAAGCCAATGCGATCGCCCGGTTTGACTTCCCAGTTGACATCCTTGAGAACTTCGCCGGTGGGATAAATTTTACTGATATGTTCAAGTCGTAACATCAAGAGTCTCCAAGGATGCTGGGGGAATGAGCGAATTATTTGACGGATGTCCGTTGGTATTGCCAGTAAGT
Source organism: Trichocoleus sp. AS-A1 (assembly GCF_039962015.1). NCBI lineage: Bacteria > Bacillati > Cyanobacteriota > Cyanophyceae > Leptolyngbyales > Trichocoleusaceae > Trichocoleus > Trichocoleus sp. AS-A1. The sequence goes on from NZ_JAMPKG010000026.1 coordinate 57,156, forward strand.
CCGTCAGGCGATCGCGAGAGTCCAGTTTATCTTAACAAAATTTAATTCTAAAATCGGAATTGGCAACTGTTGGAAGGCAAGTTGAAAATCCAACAGCGCGATCGCCTTTCTCTAGGTGTACTGAGTGGAAAGCTGATTTTAGATTACATAAGTCCTTCTTCTCGTCTATGACTTCAGGCGCTTTTGTTATCACCTGCTCACAGCAAATAACAACTACTGGTATTCCTTGATTCAGGAAAGTGATTAAAGATTAGTAAATCTTCTCCAGCCTCAAATTTCCCAAATAATCAGTTGTATTTAATTTTTCCCGCACGCTTACTCACATTAGCGATCGCCTCTGGGAGGTGGCCCATCCCGCACTTCAATCAACTCTTCAATAGATTTCCCTACGATTCGTGCAATTGGCCCTAGCTGATTATCGTTAATTTCTTTTCCTAAGAAAATTTCTTTCAGCTCTTTCCAAGACAATCGATAAGAGTCGCAGAATCGGGCAAATTCTTTATCACTAATATCAAGTTCATCTTGTCTATCCCTCAACAGCAAGGCGACCGCCGCCGATCCATATTTAGGACGCTCGGTACTTGCAATATATCTTTTCATTAAAAGATCGACTCTACTCGTATCGCCCCCTGCCTCAGTTATCAAGTCAAAACAAGCCATTTTGAGAGCTTTGCGTAGCCGTTCATCTTCATTGAGAAAGTCAACGATTCGGAGTGCATATTCTGGTTTTATAAATCCAACGACTGCTCCCTTATAGTAGATTGGAGAATAGGGATCGTTTGGATCGTAATTCCAATCCGAAGCTTGATTATTGTTTGGCATCTCGGCACCTCTGGTCAACGCTATTTATACAAGCCTTTAGAACGGTTTTTTTAAGGAATTTACAAGAGTCTATTTTTACATTGATTTACTTAAACATAGAGTTAGAGAACCTTGACTTAATAGTGTTATTAATAATACATGAGGAATTATTGATATCTCTCTAATAAGAATAAAATACAAGAAAAAAAGGCATTTGGACAGTTTGATTTATCCTAGTCTCACTTCCAATCCACATAGATAGAGGAAAAGTTAGCTCTTTTTTAGGTAAGGGCGATCGCTATTCCAATTTTCGAGCAACACAGCAGGGTCTAACCGTTCCTTAGCTAATTTTGCCAGAATTTCAGCCTGCGGATAGTGATATAGGAGGCAAAACCGCTGATGTTGAAGCGATCGCGTCTAAGAGCAGGTTTGTTAATTCTCCAGCATTCGCTGGCAGGCTGAGTTTCCCTGATTATGGGCAATTTACTAGATATGATTTGGAAAAAATAAAAACCCAGCCGTTTATACGTCGGCTGGGTTCAGGATGGCAAAAACGCGATTAATCGCGTCTGTCGATACATTTAGCGCTCATCTTAATTAAGCGACTCAGCGTTGGTAGTGGAAGCGGCTAATTCTGCCAAGCGTTCTTGCTGATCTTGAGAAATACAAGCCTGAATAATATGTTCTAGGTCGCCTTGCAGAACTGGGTTAAGGCTGTAATTCTGACCCAGGCGATGGTCGGTGACGCGGTTATCTTTGTAATTGTAAGTACGAATTTTTTCCGAACGGGAGCCAGTACCTACCTGAGAACGCCGCATGGAGGTCACAGCTTCCTGCTGTTCGCGCAGCTTCATTTCGTAAAGCTTGGCACGGAGGATTTGCATCGCGCGTTCTTTGTTTTGCAACTGCGATCGCTCTTCCGTACAGAAAATCCGAATCCCCGTCGGCTTGTGGAACAAGTCGGCAGCAGTTTCTACCTTGTTCACATTTTGACCGCCAGCACCGCCAGAGCGAGCTGTACTCATTTCAATATCCTTCGGGTCAATGTGTATCTCTACATCATCCACCTCTGGCATTACTGCCACTGTTGCCGTTGAGGTGTGAACCCGTCCTCCAGCTTCCGTCACTGGCACTCGTTGTACCCGATGGACGCCTGCTTCAAACTTCAGTTGGCTGTAAACGTTGTCGCCCTGGATTTCCAAGATGGCTTCTTTAAAACCACCCGACTCTGCCCGCGACTCGCTGAGTAACTTAATCTTCCAGTTTTGAGTTTGGGCGTAGTAAGAGTACATCCGCACCAAATCTCCCGCCCAGATACTCGCCTCATCTCCACCTGTACCTGCGCGAATTTCCAACATGATGTTTTTGTCATCATTGGGATCGCGGGGCAAAAGTAAAATCTTGAGGCGTGTTTCCAAATGCTCAAGCTTGCTTTCCAGTTCTTCCACTTCCAAGGCTGCCATTTCCTGCAACTCAGGATCGCTGGCAGATTCCTTCTGTACCAGTTTTGCTCCCACCAAGTTTTGCTGAGTTGTTTTCCAGCTTTCGTAGGTATTAACAACTTCCTCCAATGAGGAACGAGCTTTTGCCACCCGTTGATACTCATCTGGATTGGAGGCGGTATCTGGATCTGCCAGTCGGCGAGTTAACTCATTAAAGGTTTGCTCAACGGAATTTAATTTTTCCAGCAGGTATGTTTCAGCCATAGGAAATGCGATCGCTCCACAAAAACAGCAGGAAAGCTTATCATCAATAACTTCGACCCATCAGGCGGGTCGCGCTACGAGCAAGCCGGCCCGCTACTTTTTGCCTTGGGAACCCGAATCATCACCTTGGGCTTGGGTAGTTTCCAACATTCCATATTTCCGCATGAAGCGCTCTACCCGACCTTCGGTGTCAATAATTTTCTGGGTTCCAGTGTAAAAGGGGTGGTTCCCCGACCAAACATCAACGTGAAGTTCTGGCTGTGTTGAGCCAACGGTCATTACCACTTCTCCGTTGCAGTAAACTTTTGCTTCTGGATACCACTCTGGATGAATTCCTTGTCTTGCCATGATTACTCCTCGACTGGGTAATGTCCCTATATAATTCTAGCTTTCCAGGATCAGCGAGTGCGAGGCAGACCTCGCACCTACCATCGATAACCAACTCAAATGCGATCGCTTTTTTATCGCTTCGAGTACTGCGGAGCCTTCCGGGCTTTGTGCAAGCCGTATTTCTTCCGCTCTTTCGCTCTGGGATCGCGGGTTAAGTAGCCTTCGCTTTTCAGCGGTTGGCGATTGTCCGGGTCGAGTTGGCACAAGGCTCTCGCTACTCCCAAACGAATCGAATCAGCTTGCCCCGTTAATCCACCACCGTGGGCTTTCACCAGAATGTCATACTCATTTTCCAGACCCAGAGTTTCCAGGGGGGCTTTTGCCGCTGACATATAAGCCGGTTGGTAATTGAAGTAATTGTCGCCCGGTCGGTCATTGACAATCATTTGACCGCTTCCGGGAACCAGGCGAACTCTTGCTACGGACGACTTCCGGCGACCTGTTCCCCAATAAACGACTCGACCACTTTGTTCTACTGCTTGCATTAATTTTCTCCTCCTGGAATTGTTTGAATTTTGAGTTCCTGGGGCTGTTGAGATTCATGGGGATGGGATGGTCCCGGATAAACTTTCAGCTTGGTGAACAGTTGTTTCCCTAGAGAACTCTTGGGCAACATCCCGCGCACGGCGTGTTCGATAATCCGCTCTGGGATACGGCCCTGTAGCTTAGCAAAGGTTTCCGTCTTCATTCCGCCCGGACGTCCAGAATGTTTCCGGTAGAGCTTTTGAGTGCGTTTTTTTCCGGTGACTACCACTTTTTCGGCATTGACGACGATCACGAAATCGCCGGTATCCAGATGGGGAGTAAAGGTAGGCTTGTTTTTGCCTCTGAGAATCATGGCAATTTCACTCGCCAGACGACCCAGCCGCTGCTCTGCGGCATCAACGACGTACCAATTGCGTTCGATGGAATCTTGAGATGGGATGGGGGTTTTGTTCATGGTTCTTTTTATACGCTTCAAGGGGTGAGTCAAAAGTTGGTAAGTTGGAGCTTTGAATGTTGAAGAACCCTGTAACCTTCAACCTTCTCATCTTCAAGCTTTCAACTTAGGCAATATTCGGCGGTGACAGTCGGCAAGACCAACTTAGGCTGGGTGTCAAACCAGACTTCCGGGGGAAAGGGAAACTCTGGGTAGCCAACTCGCAACAGGCACAAGCCTTTAGCGGGCGCAGAGTACTTTACTTCGTGACGACGCTGGTTTAGCCACAACTCGGTGAAGCTTTCTGGCGATCGCTCTCCCTTTCCTACCTGCACCAGTAATCCCACCAGCAGCCGCACCATGCCATACAAAAATCCGTTGGCTTGAATCTCAATATGAATAAATGAGCCGTCTCGGTAGCACTCTGCCGCCTGCACATCCACCCAGGAATGCGATCGCGCCGAATTTGCCCTGTGAAAAGCAGCCAAATGATGGCTACCTATCAAAGGGGTTAAAGCTGCCTGGATGAGAGATTCATCTAGCGGTGCATAATAATAATGCCAACTGAAGGGCTGCACAAACAAGTTTGGCTTGGGATCTGTATAGAGCGTGTATCGATACCGACGCCAGCTCGCAGAAAACCGAGCGTGCCAATTTGAACCTACAGCCGCTGAGGCTCGAATCAGAATATCATCGGGCAGATGAGAATTAAGAATCGCAGCCCATTTATCAGGCGGAATGGGACCCGTAGCCTCAAAGTGTGCCACTTGTGCTGCTGCATGCACACCGCTATCAGTGCGCCCCGCACCGTGTAGAGTAACAGGTCGTTCCTGCACCTTAGACAGAACTGTTTCAATCTCTTCCTGCACGGTGCGCCCATTAGGTTGTCGCTGCCAGCCATGAAAATGAGTGCCCAGGTATTGGATTACCAGGGCAACTCGCTGGGTTGATAATGGCATGGCTTGTAACATGATGAGCTTTGAGTAGTGAGTAGTGAGTTTTGAATTCTCTCAGTCCTCAGTCCTCACGTTAAACCAGCTCGATAATTGCCATTTCAGCATTATCACCCCGACGTGGCACAGTTCGCAGGATACGGGTGTATCCCCCGTTGCGTTCGCCGTAACGGCTAGCGGCTTGCTCAAACAGGGCATGAACCAACTGTTTGTCATAAATGTAGCCCATGGCTTGCCTGCGGGCTGCCAGAGAGCCGTCCTTTGCCAGAGTAATCATTTTTTCCACTTCCGGGCGCAGCGCCTTAGCACGCGTCTTTGTGGTTGTGATTCGGCCCTGACGGATTAATTCGGTTGTCAGCGCCCTTAACAGCGCTCGACGCTGGTCGGCAGGCTTACCTAGTTTTGGAATACGACGACAGTGACGCATAACGATTTTGAATTGCTAATTGGGAATTGGTAACTGCTAATGGGTACTCGGTGAAGAAGTAATGGGTAATCGGTAATTAATTCTACCTATTACCATTACTCTTTACTTCAAGTTGTTTTCGCAGCCTTTTCGTGAGGCAGGGTAATTCCTAGTCGCCGCTGTAAGGCTTCGATGACTTCTTCTGCCGACTTTTGACCAAAGTTTTTAATCTCTAGTAGATCCTCTTGGCTGTAATCCAGCAAGTCAGCTACAGAGTTAATTTGCGCTCGCTTGAGACAGTTGTATGCCCTCACCGAAAGCTGCAATTCTTCGATTGGGATCTGGCTGGTAGGATCTTCATCATCGGCATAGTCTACCGTCATCGGATCGAGGGTGATATCTTTCAGGGGATTGAACAAATCCACCAGAATACTTGCCGCTTGAGAAAGTGCCTCTTGGGGACTGAGGCTGCCATTCGTCCAGATTTCAAGGATTAGTCGGTCTCTTTCCAGAGAACCGTCAATCCGGGCATCTTCAATGCTGTAGTTAACTTTATGCACGGGCATAAACACAGCGTCAATCTGGAGGAAGTCCAAAGCAGCAGTGTCATCTCGTCCCCGGTCTACGGCGCGATATCCCTTTCCTCGTTCGATGCGGAATTCCATTTCCAACCTAGCGTCGTCTGCTAGGGTAGCAACGTATTGATTAGGATCGACCACCTCAACTTCAGAGGGTAAATCAAATCGTCCGGCTGTCACCGTTGCTGGGCCTGTGACAGTTAATCGAGCAATTTGGGGATGGGAGGAGTGACTTTTGAGTACAATGTCCTTCATGTTCAGCAGAATTTCTAGGACATCCTCCCGAACTCCCTCAACTGTGGCAAACTCATGATTAACCCCAGCAATCCGAACAGCTGTCACGGCTGTCCCTTCTAAATTAGACAGTAGAACCCGCCTCAGCGCATTGCCGACGGTGGTACCTTGACCCCGTTCTAGAGGCTCCAGGACAAATTTGCTATATTGGCTCCGATTATTCTCAGTTTTGGACTCTACACACTCAATTTGAAACTGCGCCACGGAGTGACCTCCCTTCTTCATAAAACCCCTGGAAAGAACGCTAGAAGCTCTTCCCTAGCATTGCCCCTACTGTCTCAATGCCAATTTAGCAGTTAGCTGTTTGCCACTTGCTGCTAATTACGAATTGCTTTGACAGCGATCGCTGTCAAAGCAATTCTAGACTCGACGTCGCTTGGGCGGACGGCAGCCATTGTGGGGGATTGGCGTCACATCTCGAATTAAGGTAATTTCTAGCCCCGCCCCTTGCAGCGCTCGAATCGCGGTTTCTCGACCAGCTCCTGGACCGCTAACCATGACTTCGATCTGACGCATCCCCTGATCGGTCGCTCGGCGAGCCGCGCTTTCAGCTGCGGTTTGCGCTGCAAAAGGAGTTCCTTTTTTCGCTCCTTTAAAGCCACTTGAGCCAGCTGAAGCCCAGGAGAGGACGTCTCCATTCGTGTCAGAAATCGTGACAATCGTGTTGTTAAAAGTAGACTGAATGAAAGCTACGCCATTAGGTACGTTGCGTTTTTGTTTTTTTGGACCTGTTTTTTTTGTTGGTTGTCGCGCCATGTGGATCTAGTTGACAGTAGTTATAATGGGTTGGCTGAATTGGTTGGTCAATTTTGCTTTTAGCAAACGACCGAAATCCAAGCCTCTGCTTTTAGCTTTTCAGCTAGCACAAGAAGGTTATTTCGGCCCTGGTGCCTTTCTCTTACCTGCGACTGTGAGACGTCTGCCGCGACGGGTTCGCGCATTTGTACGGGTTCGTTGACCCCGAACTGGCAAGCCCATTCGATGACGCCGACCCCGGTAGGTGCCAATGTCAATCAGGCGCTTGATGTTCATCGCCTCCCAGCGTCTGAGATCCCCTTCAATTTGATAGTTGCTTTCCACTGCTTCGCGCAGAGCAGCAACGTCGGAATCACTTAAGTCTTTTACTCTTGTGTCTGGATTAACTTTGGATGCTGCCAAAATTTCTTTGGAGCGCGAGAGTCCAATTCCATAAATGTAAGTCAGACCAATTTCTACGCGTTTATCGCGAGGAAGGTCTACCCCAGCAATCCGTGCCACGCTTGTTGTCTCCCTAGTCTTGCTTTTAGTGCTATAAACTTGTCCTGAGGATCGGGTTGAGTTAACCTTGGCGTTGCTTGTGTTTTGGGTTAGAACAAATCACCATGACTCGACCGCGCCGCCGAATGACGCGGCATTTTTCACAAATTTTTCGGACTGATGCTCGAACTTTCATGCCTATTTTGGCTACATTGCAAGCTCTACATTATATCACTTTTTAAGTGTATTTAAAAGTTCATCTAATTGATGAAGTTTTTCATAACACAAGCTTTTAAAAACGAGCGAGTCGCTTTTTTTGGCAACTACTTTTTGTTGCGTAGCCGGTAAGTTATTCTGCCTTTGGTTAGGTCGTATGGGGTGAGTTCCACTTTGACGCGATCGCCCGGTAGAATTTTGATGTAATTCCGGCGGATTTTCCCAGAAATATGGGCTAATACATTAAACCCATTGTCTAAATCGACGCGAAACATTGCATTAGGCAGGGATTCTGTTACCGTGCCTTCCATTTCAATTAAATCTTGTTTAGCCAAGTTATCCTTTTCCTCAATTCTTCAGCTTGCCTACTGTCATTCACAGCTCATTCCCCTGACTGACAGTCAAGGTCTTATTAACATATTTTATCAAAAATTTACTTCATCAGGTTGGGGGTCAGTCCCAGCCGCCAGTCGGAAAGTAGATTGGCAACGAACTGACCCCTGACATTGGGAGATCGCACCCGCTCCTGTCAAGAATGAACAACTTGTTTGAGTGCGGAAGTAACTTCCTCTAGAGAGCGATCGCCATCAATTGAAACCAACTGTTGGCGCTGCTTGTAGAAATCAATTAGCGGAGCCGTTTGGTTGCGATAAACTTCCAAACGATGACGAATGACTTCTTCTGTATCATCCGTTCGTCCTTGCTTGCGACCTCGTTCCAGCATCCGATCTACCAAAACTTCGTCCGCAACTTCCAGATTGAGAACGTAATCGGAGACTTGGTCTAATTTTTGCAACAATTCATCCAGAAAAGTCGCCTGAGAGACGTTACGGGGGAAACCATCTAAAATCCAACCGGATTGGGCATCTGTTTGGGTCAAGCGATCGCGCACCAAATCCAATATCAAAGCATCGGGAACCAACTCACCTCGATCCATATAGGACTTCGCCTTCAAACCGAGTTCAGTTCCAGCCGCCTTGGCATTTCTCAAGATATCACCCGTGGAAACATGAGGAATTTCCAGCTCTTGAGCGAGGATATGTGCCTGAGTTCCCTTCCCTGCTCCTGGCGGCCCCAAAAAAATCAATCGCGTCACTACTGCTTCACCATTCCTTCATAGCGCTGGGAAATGACATAGGTTTGGATTTGCTTTGCTGTATCAATTGCCACGCCCACCAAAATCAGCAAAGAAGTAGCTCCCAGCCCTTGAAAAGTTGTAATGCCGGTGGCTCTTTCTACAATTGTGGGCACAATTGCCACTAATCCCAAAAAGATAGCGCCTAAGAAAGTTAGCCGATTCAAAACTCCTTCCACGTAATCGCTAGTAGCCCGACCTGGACGGATGCCAGGTATGCTGGCTCCCATCTTTTTCAAGTTCTGTGATAAATCCACAGGATTTACAATCAAAGATGCGTAAAAGTAGCTGAAAAACAGAATCAAGATCAGATAAACGACCTCATAAACTCCGGGCGTCTGACTATTGGGATTTAGAGCATTCGCAACTTGATTGAGAACTTGATGTATTTGACTCAAGACCGGATTATTGCCCGTATTTTGAGTCATCTGAGCTAGGAAACCTGGGAAAATTAGAACGGAAGAGGCAAAAATGATCGGCATAACTCCACCCTGGTTCAGCCGCAAAGGCAGGTAGCTCGTCCTTTCCCGGTAGAGTCGTTTACCTACCTGTCGGCGTGCCGAAATAATCGGAATCCGCCTGGTTCCCTCCTGCACAAACACAATTCCCAAGATCATGACTAGGAAAACTAGCAGCAGAATGATCACGGGTCCTACATTGCGATTGTCAACCTGGGCATAATTAATAGTTTGCCCAAGCGATTTAGGTAGAACTGCAACAATATTGATGAAAATCAACAAAGAAGCGCCGTTACCAACCCCCCGCTCGGTAATCAGCTCTGACACCCACATAACAAACATTGAACCAGCGGTTAGAGCGAGTGCAGTCTCCGCGATAAACAGGGGTCCCCGAACGTTTGTTGCATAGCGTTCAAGCCATACCGCAATGAAGCTAGTTTGAATCAAAGCCCCTCCCAGCGCTACATAGCGAGTAATCTGAGAGATTTTTCGCCTTCCAGCTTCTCCTTCATCCTTCTGCAATTTTTCCAAAGAAGGAATGGCAGCTGTTAGTAATTGGATAATGATGGAGGCATTGATATAGGGCAAAATCCCTAGAGCAAAAATCCCCAAGGCGGTAATTCCGCCCCCAGAGAAGATGTCCAGAAATCCAATTAATTGGTTATTTTGAATATCTTGAGCAAACCTAGCCCGGTCAATTCCTGGTACTGGCAAAAAGATGCCAATGCGAACTAAAATCAGCAAGCCGATGGTGAGAAGCAGCCGACCTCTAAGACCGGCTGCTTGAGCCATCTGTGCAAAGGTTTCCTGAGCAGTTGGGCTTTTGTCTCGACTAACGACCATGTAAGGAATACCTCAACGATGAGCAAGAGACGCTGGCATGCAATATGTTTAACCCTTATGGGCACGGGCAGCAACAACTTCACAACTGCCACCAGCGGCTTCAATCTTGCTGCGAGCCGAGCTAGTGAAAGCTGCTGCTTTTACGTTCAGAGCCACATTCAGTTCACCGTCACCGAGGATTTTCAGAGAACCATGATTTGCGGTGAGAATGCCAGACTCCATCAATGAGTCTAGAGTCACTTCCGTGTTAGCAGGGAGTGATGCCAGCTTACTTACGTTGATCGTAGTGTATTGCTTACGATTAATGACCGTAAAGTGCTTTAACTTAGGCAGGCGACGGTACAGTGGCATTTGTCCGCCTTCAAATCCGGGTCGTGTGCCCCGCCCCGATCTAGATTTTTGACCGCGCATCCCAAAGCCACCACTGGCACCTTGACCAGCTGCTATACCTCGTCCAATGCGTCGGCGGCGCTTCTTTGAGCCTTTTTTAGGAACTGCATCTTCTAATCTCATTCGCTTGACCTTGAGGATTGACGACTTATTTTTTGGGGAAGCTATTAGCTGTTAGTGTTTTGTTGTTTGTTCAAGATATTAAAGTTGCCTTTAAACTGAGAGTCACTAATAGCTAATCGCTGATGGCTAAATTTAGGCGTAGAGATTTTCGATAGGAATCCCGCGTTCTTCAGCCACTTCAGAAAATGTACGCAAGGTGGAAAGAGCATTCACGGCGGCTCTAGCATTGTTCAAAGGGTTATTAGAACCCAGCTGCTTTGCCAAGATGTTCCGCACACCTGCTAACTCCAGCACAGTACGTACAGCACCACCGGCAATAACGCCCGTTCCTGGAGCTGCGGGTCGCATCATCACTTGGGCACCACCCCCAGCTCCGTTAATAGGATGGGGGATAGAATTTGCCTTGGTCAAGGGGATGTCAATTAAGTGTTTTTTGCCATCGGCAACGCCTTTACGAACAGCTCCAATTACATCACTTGCTTTGCCAACGCCGACGCCAACTTGACCGCGCTCATTGCCAATGACAACGATCGCGCGGAAGCTGAGTTTTTTACCGCCTTTGACGACCTTACTAACACGACGGATCTGGATCACCCGTTCTTGAAAGGTGATTTCTTTTTCCCGACGCGCAGAACTTTTCCGACGCTCTTTTGCCATAGTTTTATCCTGAACCTTGAGAGTGAAAGTAAAAACTAAAAATGTAAAAAGGCAAAAGAAAGAGAAATCAAAGGTAGAAATATGAACATAAAAACTTCTTTCTTTTTACTTTTGCCTTTTGCATGCTTGTCTTTAGAAATCCAACCCAGCTTCGCGAGCAGCGTCTGCCAGGGCTTTGATTCGACCGTGATAAAGGTTGCCGCCTCGGTCAAAGACAACCCTCGAAATGCCTTGAGCGATCGCTCGCTGAGCAATTAACTTGCCTACCTCAACAGAGGCGGCACAGGAAGCTCCTGTTGTTAACTGTGATTTTAGATCCGGTTCCAAAGTTGAGGCACAGGCAAGAGTACGTTGTTGAGTGTCGTCAATTACCTGGACATAAATGTGCTGATTGGATCGAAAGACAGCTAACCGAGGACGCTCACTACTGCCATTTACCTTACGCCGCACCCGGTGATGCCGACGTTGAATTAGTTCTTTACGAGTTAGCTTCATCTTTACTTCTTACCTGCCTTTCCAGCTTTACGTCTTACGACTTCACCCGCATAGCGAATGCCTTTACCCTTGTAAACTTCCGGTGGACGGACAGCACGGATTCGAGCAGCGATATTTCCTACGATTTCTTTATCAATGCCGCTTACAACTACATTTGTGTTGTTTTCTACGGCCATTTGAACACCGTCGGGAGGTTCAATCTGAACTGGATGACTGTAACCCACGCTCAGAATCAGATTGCGACCTTGAACTGCCGCACGATAACCGACTCCCTGGATTTCTAGACGACGCTGAAATCCTTGGGAAACTCCATCGACCATGTTGGCAATCAGAGTACGAGAAAGACCGTGGCGTTGACGAGCTGCGCGAGATTCATCCCGCCGCTTGACTAAGATCGTTTCTCCCTCCTGCTCTATACTCACCTCAGATGGTAGAACCCTGGATAGTTCTCCTTTAGGCCCTTTCACTGCAACATGTTGCCCTTCGATCGAGACTTGTACCTTAGCAGGAATATTAATAGGGCGTTTGCCAATACGAGACATGACTTAATCCTCCTAATCAATTAGCCGTTAGCCGTTAGCTGTTAGCTGTTAGCTTTTGGTCTATCGGTGAGTCCGAAAGTCTGTGCTTTTCTAGGTTTTTGAAACCTACCAGCCAATCGAGCTAATAGCTAATAACTAATAGCTATTAGCTTATCTACCAGATGTAGCAAAGCACTTCTCCACCTACACCCTGACGCCGTGCTTCCCGGTCAGTCATAATGCCGCTGGAGGTAGAAATGATCGCAATTCCGATACCGCCCAGCACGCGGGGTAGTTCTTTGCGGTTAGAGTAGACCCGCAGACCAGGTTTGCTGACCCGCTTTAAGGTATTAATAATCGGTTGACGGTTTTTGCCTTTGTACTTTAGAGAAATTAGCAAGTGTTGCTTAATCCCTTCGCCAACTTCTTCAAATTCAGCAATAAAGCCTTCCTCCCTGAGGACTTTGGCAATACTGCGAGTCATCTTTGTCGCTGGTATTTCTGTTGTTTGGTGCCGCGCCAGATTCGCATTCCGAATGCGAGTCAGCATATCTGAAATTGTGTCGTTTGCCGCCATTATTCCCTCCTTATTTTGACTGCCTCATTGATCCCGGAAAGGCATTCCCATTTCTTTTAGCAAGGCGCGGCCTTCTTCGTCGGTATTTGCTGTAGTAATAATGGAAATGTCCATGCCCCGAATTTGGTCGATGCTGTCGTATTCGATTTCTGGAAATATCAGCTGTTCTCTAATGCCTAGGCTGTAATTTCCCCGACCATCAAAGCTCTTGGGACTAATGCCGCGAAAGTCCCGAATCCGTGGCAAGGACAGGTTAATTAATCGGTCGAGAAAGGCATACATCCGATCCGCCCGCAGAGTCACCATCACGCCGACTGGCATCCCTTGGCGAAGTTTAAATCCAGCGATCGCCTTTTTCGCCCGCGTCACTACTGGTTTTTGACCCGTAATTTTGGCAATTTCAGCAAGGGAAGATTCCAACGCTTTAGCGTTGGTAGAAGCCTCACCTAGACCTCGATTAACCGTAACCTTTATGACTTTGGGTACCTGATGGGTATTCGTGTAATTAAACTGAGTCATCAGTTTAGGAACGATCGTATCTTGGTACAGCGTTTTCAGTTTTTGTGTCATTGTTTTTTTCCTTAATATCCCTGGGCTTGGTCAGGGGAAATAGCAGTTAGTAATTAGCAATATGCTGTAACTAACAACTATTTAGTCAATAATTTCACCCGTCTTTTTGAGCATCCGCACTTTGCGTCCTTCTTCATTCAAGGTGTAGCAAATGCGGCTGGCAATCTTTTGTTGAGCCGAGTAAAGCATCACGTTAGAGCTATGGATTGGTGCCTCTACTGTCACGATTTGACCGGATTCACCTTCTTGCTGAGGTTTAACGTGCTTGGTTTTAATGTTGATGCCTTTGACAATTACTCGACTTTCTTGGGGAAGCGTCCGCAAAATTTCACCAACCTTGCCTTTATCACGACCGGCAATCACTTGTACTGTGTCGCCTTTTTTGACATGCATTTTATAGCGCTGGGGAAGCTTCGTCCCGTTTCTTTTAGACTGTTTTTTTGCGGCCATTAGAGTACCTCCGGAGCTAGAGAAACAATTTTGGTGAAGTTTTTGTCGCGCAGCTCGCGTGCAACTGGCCCAAAAACGCGCGTCCCTCTAGGGTTGCCATCTGCGTTGATGATGACGGCGGCGTTATCATCGAAGCGAATACTCATACCGCTGTCCCGGCGCATATTTTTTCGGGTACGGACAATCACGGCTCGCACAACATCCGACTTTTTAACCGCCATATTGGGAATGGCATCTTTGACGACCGCAATGATTACGTCGCCAACACCGGCATAGCGTCGGCCACTGGCACCTAAGACGCGGATGCACATCAATTTACGAGCGCCGCTGTTGTCTGCGACATTAAGGTAAGATTGGGGCTGAATCATAGTTCTTAGCTTCGGATGCGTAAGTTTTGAATAATAGTTTTGAGCTGTAAGTTTTAAGTTTTAGCAAAAGAAAGAACCTAAGAAGTTTGATTTTTATTCCCGACATTCTTTCGTTAGATTTCCGCTTAAAACTTGTTACTGACGGGTTTACCTCATTAAATATCGGTGTCAAATCGAAATTTTCGATGAACCCGCCTTTACAAACTCAAAACTCATAACTTTACTTATTGAACCTCACGGTTGAGAATTTCAGCGACTGCCCATCGTTTGGTGCGGCTGAGAGGACGTGTTTCGGAAATCCGGACGCGATCGCCTACCTTGCACTGATTTTCTTCGTCGTGAGCTTTGTAACGCTTTGTACGCACTACAATTTTTCCGTACTTAGGGTGCGGTGAGCGGTTCTCGACAGCAACCACTACGGTCTTTTGCATCTTGTCGCTGACGACCAAGCCAACTCGTTCTTTAACTGCCATTGGGGTCTACTCCTCGGATGTTGCATCTGGTTGTGGCTTTTGAGCCTTTGCAGCCCGTTGCCGCTCCCCTTCTACAGTTAGGAGCTGACCTAAACGATGCTTCGTATGCTTGAACTGGTGTAACTTTTCCAAGCGTCGGGTTGCCTGTTGCAGCCGTAAATCAAACAGCTGACGCTTGACAGCTAAAATTTCTTCAGCCAGTTCTCGATCGCCTAAATTTCTGGCTTCTTCTATCTTGGGCAGAGCCATAACTCACACAGTCCCTTCTTCTTCACGAGTGATGAACTTCGTCTTAATTGGCAACTTGTGGGAAGCTAGACGCATCGCCTCCCTGGCGGTTTCTTCAGGAACCCCGGCAATCTCAAACAAGATCCGGCCTGGCTTCACGACAGCTACCCAAAATTCCGGCGAACCTTTACCAGAACCCATACGGGTTTCAGCAGGGCGCATTGTAACTGGTTTATCCGGGAAGATCCGAATCCAGATTTTTCCACCCCGACGGATGTAGCGGGTCATGGCTCGGCGGCTGGCTTCAATTTGACGGGAGGTAATCCAAGAAGGTTCTGTGGATTGGAGGCCAAAGTCACCGAAGTTTAGGCTACTGCCGCGAGTTGCCAAACCGTTCATCCGCCCGCGCTGCTGTTTGCGAAATTTTGTTCTTCTGGGACTTAACATGACTTGGTAAGGGGTAATTGATAATTGGTAATTAGTAATTGGTAACTGGTAATTGGGCGTTTTCTTTTTGATTACCCATTACCGATTACCGATTACCTATCAACCTATTCATTAGAGCGGTCTTCAAATTGCTGGCGACGACGCTGTTGACGACGTCTAGGCTGAGCGTTGTTAGGAGCCGGAATTTCTTCCTGACCAGGAATCACTTCACCTTTGAAGATCCAAACTTTAACGCCAAGAATGCCGTAAATAGTTTTGGCAGTGCGGTAAGCGTAGTCAATGTTGGCTCGAAGAGTATGCAGAGGAACTCTGCCTTCCCTTGTCCACTCGGTTCGGGCAATTTCCGCCCCGTTTAACCGTCCGCTGACTTGTACTTTAATTCCCTGGACTTCAGCTCGTTGGGCACGTTGAATCGCTTGACGCACGACGCGCCGGAAGGAAACTCGTCGCTCTAACTGTTGAGCAATATACTCAGCAATCAGTCCGGCGTCGGCATCTACCCGTGCTACTTCGATCACGTTGATCCGAATTTGACGATTGCCACCGCCTAAAGCTTCTTGAAGATCGCCGCGTAATACTTCAATGCCAGTACCACCGCGACCTACCACAACACCCGGTCGAGCTGTGTGGATTTCTAAGTCAATTTGATCGGCTTTGCGCTCAATCCGTACTTGGGAGATACCAGCGTTACTGAGTTTTTTCTCTACGACCTGCCGAATAGTGTGGTCTTCTTGCAGGAGTTCTGGGTAGCGCTTAGCATCCGCAAACCAACGGGAGCGATGTTCTTGGGTAATCCCCAGCCGAAAACCAATTGGATGAATTTTCTGTCCCACGAATGCGTCCTCTTAAATCAGCTAATTGCTAATTGCTAATTGTTCAAAAGCTTGTTTCTGACAACTAGCGCTTAGCCAAAGTAGTGTTATTCATCTGCCGCTGCTTGTGCAACAGCTACAGTGATATGACACGTTGGTTTACGAATTTGATATGCACGACCTTGAGCGCGGGGTCGGAAGCGCTTCAAGGTTGAGCCTTGGTCAGCATAAGCCTTAGAAACCACTAATCTCGCGGGATCTAAACCGGCGTTATGTTCGGCATTGGCGGCTGCTGAGCGCAGTACCTTGCGGACGGGATCGCAAGCCCGATAGGGCATAAATTCCAGAACGATCAGTGCTTCCCGATAGGAGCGTCCCCGAATTTGGTCGAGAACCCGGCGCACCTTGTGGGGAGACATCCGGATGTATCGCGCGATCGCTTTCACTTCTTCTGTAGTATCAACTGCCATAGATTTCTCCCTTTTAATAATTTTGAATTTGGAATTCTGAATAATCTCAAAACCCAAACTTCAAAATTACCTCTTTGCCTTGGAATCTTTCGAGTGTCCCCGGAAGGTGCGAGTTGGAGCGAATTCTCCCAACTTATGCCCTACCATTTGCTCAGTGACGTAAACTGGCACGTGAGTCCGCCCGTTATGAACCGCGATGGTGTGACCTACCATTTGCGGCAATACAGTTGAAGCACGAGACCAAGTTTTAATAACCTGCTTATCGCCCCTAGCATTCAAATTTTCAATCTTTTTCAACAAATGGTCCGCAACAAAAGGACCTTTTTTAAGAGAACGACCCATAGTTCAAATAACCCCAATTACTTCTGGATTTTTGGATCTTGGATTTTGGATTTTGGACGTATTGCTAATCTAAAATCCAAAATCTAAAATCCTAGGACTCCCGACCGCCCCGACCTCGCTTAGAAGATTTGCGACGACGCCGGACAATTAATTTATTGCTTGGCTTGTTCCGCTTACGGGTCTTAGCACCTAAAGTTGGCTTACCCCAAGGTGTGACTGGTCCACTTCTACCAATTGGTGCCCGTCCCTCACCACCGCCATGTGGGTGATCGACTGGGTTCATGACACTGCCTCTTACCTTCGGACGGCGTCCCTTCCAGCGATTACGACCAGCTTTACCAGCACTCAAGTTGCGATGCTCAACATTGCCGACTTGTCCGATGGTAGCGTAGCACTCGCGGCGGATCATGCGGACTTCACCGGAGGGTAGCTTGATGGTGACATAGTCACCTTCTTTAGCGACTACTTGTGCAGTGGCACCAGCAGCGCGAACAATTTGCCCGCCCCGTCCAGCAGTCAGTTCTACGTTGTGAACGGCAGTTCCTAACGGAATTTTGCTTAATGGTAATGCGTTGCCAATTTCAATTGGGGCGTCTGGGCCAGCAGTGATAACTGTACCGACGGTTAAGCCGACTGGGTGAAGAATATACCGCTTTTCGCCATCCTGGTAATAAACCAGGGCAATCCGGGCATTGCGATTTGGATCGTACTCAATGGTTGCCACTTTTGCCGGGATATTACGCTTATCGCGGCGAAAATCGATTTCCCGGTAGAGTTGTTTATGACCACCACCCCGACGGCGGCTAGTAATCACCCCACGATTGTTTCGACCTTTGGGGCGATGCTTTGTGTAGGTTAGTGACTTTTCCGGCTCACTCCGCGTAACTTCGGCAAAGTCCGAAATGGTAACTTGACGAGTACTGGGAGTATAAGGCCGATAAGAACGGATGCCCATAACTTAAAAAAGAGGTTTGAAGGTTGAAGTTTGAAGACGCTTGTAGGGCGGCTTTCCGTTGAGGTGGTTGAAATTAGTTAAAATTTAAAATTTCAACTTTTCAACTTTCCAACTTATTAAACTTCTGGGAAGAGGGTGATGGTTTCTCCGCTTGCCAGAGTTACAATTGCTCGCTTGTACTGAGGCTTAAACCCTGCAAATTTGCCGACGCGGCGCTTTTTGCGCGGTAGGCGAAGGGTATTCACACTCACAACCTTTACTTTAAACAGGTCTTCAATTGCTGCTTTAATTTCTGGCTTAGTCGCTTTGGGAACAACTTCAAAGACATACTTGTTCTGCTCCATCAGCAGAGTTGCCTTTTCAGTTACGATCGGTCGATACACCAGATCCGCAAGTTCGCGGGGGTTATACTGACTCACTGTAAACCTCCTGAATTTTGGCAAGGGCGGATGGCGTTGTCACGATTTTGTCAGCTGCCAACAGGTCAAAGATATTCAATTGGGTGGCAGGGATGATCTTCATTTTGGCAACGTTCCGGGCTGACAAATAAACGTTTTCTTCCCGTTCAGCTAGGATCAGCAGGACTTTAGAATCTGGTTGGACGCCCCAACGTGCGATCGCTTCTACCAATTCTTTAGTCTTAGGCCGAGGCAACTTGTCAGCAAATTCCTCCACCACAATCATGTCTTCAGCTCGGCTAAAGAAGGCGGTTCTCAGTGCTAAACGCCGTTCCTTCCGGTTCATCTTTGTATCATAGTCTCTTGGCTTGGGACCAAAGATGACACCGCCGCCTCGCCACAGTGGTGAACGAATCGACCCAGCACGAGCGCGACCCGTCCCTTTTTGACGCCAAGGCTTACGACCTCCCCCCCTAACTTCCGCGCGGGTTTTGGTGCTGGCTGTGCCTTGACGAGCATTCGCCTGTTGCCTTACTAAGGCTCGGTGGACGATATGAGCCGCATTCTCTTCTTTAGCAACTTTTAATTCTAGAGTTGCCTGTCCGACCTCTTCCCCGTTCCAGTTTCGTACTACACAGTTAACCATATCCGTTGTCCTTTGTTCGTTGCTAATTGCTAATTGCTAATTGAAGATTGCTAAGTATCAAAAGCTCTTAGCGATTAGCCAGCCTGACCTTAGAAAATGACTACTTTCGACCTACTTTCTTGGCAGGAACAATATTAACCAGCGCCCCTGGCTTACCAGGAACCGCTCCTTTGATCAGTAGTAAATTGCGTTCTGCGTCTACCCGCACTACTGTCAATTTGCGAACGGTAACGCGCGTGCCACCTAGACGACCTGCCATCCGCTTACCAGGATAAACACGCCCTGGTGTGGTTCCAGGACCGATCGAACCAGGTAGACGGTGGTTTTTGGAACCGTGGGACATGGGTCCTCGCTTAAAGTTATGGCGTTTTTGATAACCGGCGAAGCCTTTTCCGATGCTTGTGCCGATTACATCCACAATTTGACCCGCAGTAAAAATATCTGGTTTGAGTTCTTGCCCTAGCTCAAACTCTCCCACATTCTCAAAGCGATACTCTCGCAGTTTTTTCAAGGGAGGAGCGCTTGATTTTGCCAAGTGACCCAATTCAGGCTTGTTCAAACTCTTGGGTTTGACTTCTTTATAACCAAGCTGGACGGCAGTATAGCCATCTGTTGCTTTGGTTTTAATTTGCGTAACGGTGCATGGCCCTGCTTGAATGACCGTCACAGGAATTGCTTTTCCTGTTTCGTCAAATATTTGGGTCATGCCGAGTTTGGTGCCGAGGATACCAACAGACACGGCTTTCTGGTCTCTCCTTTTTACACAGTACAAAGAGGCGGGATTACGAGTATTTCGTAAATCCGCTTGCTCCAACAAACGTTGTTATCAAACCAGCCAGCTGGGACGCATCCTCGGATTGAGAGAGGCAAGCTTTCAAGTCAGCCTAATTTAGGCTTTTTCTTTAGCTGGGATGAAGCTATTCGACGGTCGGGTAAGCGCTAGAAGCGCGTTGCCTATATTCGCGGGGACTTAGGTGGCAAGCCATCCAGTATCCGAGAAAGCGAAAGGGCTTTTTCCGGCTGAAAAGGGTTCTTCTCAAGAAACCTTCTAGATCGTCGCTAATCCTGAAATCGATGTCTCTGTTGCTTTACGCTCGCTGGGGGCACTAACCTCTTATGAGAAAGACTCAATAGTTTTTCACTCGGAAGGCGTGCTGTCCCTGGACTCGATTTCAACTTCAGCGGCAATAGCTGCTCGAATTTTGATCACAATCGTTAACTATAAACGATTTGTTACAACTTGTCTAGCAATTGTGCCAAAAAAATTTAGCAGTCTGCTGGATCGTCTGCCTCGCTTGTCGTGCAACTCCAGATCCAGAAGACAACTGTCCAGTTAACGGCTTACGGATAGATAAGGAAGAAGGCGAGCGCATACCAACGACCCGCACTTAGGTCGGTTATAGCATTTCACAATGTGTTTGCACAGTATTTGTAAACACTGTATTACAACTCCGGCGACATCTTCCCTACAGTTAAAAGGACTACAAGAAATTGCAGATAGAAGCGAGCTGGCTTTCAAGTATAGATTCAGCCGTTCAACGTTACCTGTTTGAGCTTTGTTTTTCCGACCTGCGGGATTAAAGCGCAATCAGGGATTACCACTAGTACATGATTTTTGGGATTAGGTCGATTGCGATTCCATCTTCACGAGAAGCCTATTCACTTATTTTCAGTAGATGTTGAGTCAAAATAATGTCAAATATTTACAGCTCTACGTAGCGATCGCATCTCCACAAAAAGCGCGATCGCCCAAACAGTTTAACCTCGATTGTCTGTAAGCCTATGTTCAAACGAGGCTCAAAACTCAACACTGTCTGGAAAAAGTGCAACCTTACTAAAATTTTCAAAGCTTTTGTTGCACATTGCTTTTTGCTTAAAGTTGATAGGTTCCTCAACGCCCAACTATAATAAATTGCCAGCAGCAATTAACAAAACTTAAAGCTGGGTAGAACATAAAAATATGGCACTGATCACCATCGGCAATCAATTCGTCAAAGACTTGGAAAAGTCAGGTGCTTTAGGAACGTATGTACCCTTAGAAGGAGGGTTTGAAGGGCGTTACCAGCGGCGGTTGCGTGCAGCTGGCTATACCACTTTAAGCCTATCAGCACGGGGACTCGGCGACGTAGCAACGTATTTAACTGGCGTACACGGCGTTCGTCCCGCGCATTTGGGCAAGAAAGACATTCGTGTTTACTACGTGCCACCTATCGTGACCTATCAGTTGGAACAACTACCTCCCAAATCGAAGGGACTGGTGCTGTGGATAATTGAAGGACACGTACTGTCCCGTGAGGAAGTGGAATATTTAACCACCTTGCCAAGTATAGAGCCACGCCTAAAGATTGCTGTAGAAATGGGAGGCGATCGCGCTTTCCGCTGGACACCGCTTAAAAACACGATCGCTGCTGCTTAAACCCGCGTCAGTCAATCCAATCTTAGGGTCGCACCAATGCTTGGGTGTAGCTCTAAGTCATGTCGAGCTAAAACGAGCTGGAACGTCTGAATAGTCAAGCTTTATGACCTACAGACGTTTTAGCTCGGCTAGAGGATTTTGATACCTTTAAAGAAGTAAGCAAATAAGGCAAACTCTTATGGTAGAAAACCGCGACTATACATTAATTATTGACAAAAGCGGCAGTATGTCGATGACAGACCAGCCAGGCGGGAAAAGCCGCTGGGTCATGATGCAGGAGTCTACTCTCGCTTTAGCCAGTAAATGTGAAGAATTTGATCCGGATGGCATCACTATCTATCTATTTTCCGGTCGATTCAAACGCTATGACAATGTAAACGCCAGTAAAGTCGCACAAATTTTCCGCGAAAACGAACCGTCTGGACGCACTGACTTAGCGGCAGTCCTTCTAGATGCGACGAATAACTACTTCCAGCGTAAAGCAGCAGGACAAACCAAGCCCAATGGAGATACCATTTTAGTCGTCACAGATGGGGAACCGGATGACCGGAAAGCGGTAATGAAGGTAATTATTGAAGCGTCGCGCCGTATGGATCGGGATGAAGAACTCGCGATTTCCTTTATCCAAGTTGGCACAGACGCGCAGGCAACAAAATTTCTGAAAGTGCTGGATGATGAACTGCAAAGTGCTGGGGCAAAGTTTGATATCTGCGACACAGTCACGATGGATGACATGGAGGACATGACCCTAACGGAAGTGTTGATCAATGCCATTATTGACTAAGTTCAAAGTCTAATTTGGGATTTGGGATTTTGATCGTGAAGAGAAATCTAAAATCTCTCTAGAGGCGTCCAAAATTATGGAATCAATCGATGACATACTCGCGGCAGTCAAGGCTGAGTATGAGACAAAAGATAAACCAAAAGAACTGCAAAAACCGCCACAACTGAAAGAAGAACCAGTCAAACCGCAACCAGCGAACTTCTTACAAAATCATTCTGCGAACCTCCCGCTTGCAAACACAATTCCGGAATTGCCCCGGCAAAAATGGCAAAACGAGCCGATTAGCTCATCTGAAGACATTGTTCTGGCTCAAATTAGGGCTGAGTTTGAAGAACAAGAACGTACAGAACAGCTAAAAAAACAGCAACAACTCAGAGAAGAACAACTCAAACAGGAGCAACTAAGGCAGAAACAACGGGAAGTATTCAAAAACCAAGCGCGAGAATGGCTGAAAAATTTAAAGCCACTTTCAGAAGAAGGTCTTTGGTTTGAAGAGTTTGCCGATGCATATCCCTCTAAACTTGAGGCAGCGATTGATTATTTGCAAGCCTTGCGGGAGACTAAGCCGTAGAAGCCAGCAGCGATCGCCAGAATGATAATTAATTCCCTCTCTGCTGTAGAAATTTTTATATTTCTTTTATCTAATCCAACTAGATAGTCACAGCAGGTGGGCTAGGCTAGATTGGGAAATCTTGACAAACACTGGAGGTTATCTTTGGTGGAAGGAGGATCTGTGGCAGAAGACCGTGACTATACATTAATCATCGATAAAAGCGGGAGTATGTCTACCCCAGAGCCACCGAGCGGTAGAAGCCGTTGGGAAACCGCAGAGGAATCTACTCTAGCGTTGGCGAGAAAATGTGAAAAGTTCGATCCCGATGGGATTACGCTTTACCTATTTTCCGGTCGGTTTAAGCGATTTGATAATGTGACTTCTAGCAAGGTAGCGCAGATATTCCAAGAAAACGATCCCTCTGGCACTACGAATCTTGCCGATGTCTTGAAAAACGCCACCGACAACTACTTTGAGCGGAAGGCGGCTGGTCAGACTAAGCCAAATGGCGAGACAATTCTAGTGATTACAGATGGTGAACCCGATGACCGCAAAGCCGTGATGCGGGTGATTATTGAAGCCTCTCGCCGAATGGATAGAGATGAAGAATTAGCCATCTCCTTCATTCAAGTGGGTTCGGATCAAACGGCGAGTCGGTTTCTGAAAGCCTTGGATGATGATTTGCAAGGTGCCGGGGCAAAGTTTGATATTTGCGACACTGTAACGCTGGATGACATGGAGGGCATGACTTTACAGGAAGTGTTGCTCAACGCCATTAACGACTAGGTGCTATCTGTTTATTTTGGATTTTGGATTCCATATCTGAAATCCAAAATTTTGCTTGCCAGTATTTAATCGCAATTTTGTTGTGGGATCAGCAGCAAGTCATTCAATCTAAAGAAATAATAGGGAGATTAGCTAATGAGCACAGAAGATCGGGATTATACGTTAATTATTGACAAAAGTGGCAGTATGTCTACGCCAGACCAGCCGGGAGGCAGAAGCCGCTGGGATGCGGCACAAGAGTCTACCTTGGCGTTGGCACGAAAATGCGAACAGTTTGACCCGGATGGGATCGCAGTTTACTTATTTTCCAGCCGATTTAAACGCTATGAGAATGTGAATTCCAGTAAAGTCGCACAAATTTTTCAAGAAAACGACCCGGCTGGCACAACTAATTTAGCAGGTGTATTACAAGATGCGATCGCTGCCTACTTTCAGCGGAAAGCAGCCGGTCAGACTAAGGTGGGTGGCGAAACCATTTTGGTGGTCACAGATGGTGAACCCGATGACCGAAAAGGCGTGATGCGGGCGATTATTGAGGCGTCCCGACAGATGGAACGCGATGAAGAACTGGCGATTTCGATGATTCAAGTAGGGTCAGACGCTACAGCAGCTCGGTTTTTAAAGGCGTTGGATGATGACTTACAAGGTGCAGGGGCAAAGTTTGATATCTGCGACACGATAACGCTGGATGACATGGCAGATATGACCTTGGCGGAAGTGCTGCTCAATGCGATCGCTGACTAAAGGCAAACCCCTGATGCTTACGGTTTCTATGAAAGGGGGAGTGGTGAAAACTCCCCTAATTTTTGCTACTTGGATCTCCCCATTTATCCGGGAACGCACTAGCATATAAGGGTGACTGATACCTACTATCCTTTGCGTTCCTTAAGAGAGGGTCACTGGTTTAAGCTCATTTGCGGAGCTAGTTTCCAACACCTCCCTGCCGTCCGAAATCTTACGTTGGCATATACCCTTGCTGGGGCTGACTGTATCGATGTTGCCGCTGACCCAGCAGTTATTGCTGTGGCGAAAGAAGGTATAAAGGCTGCGGCTACCCTTGCCGATGCCGCCCGCGATCGCGGCTATTGCGTAGAAGGTTTGCCGTGGCTGATGGTCAGCCTAAATGATGGGGAAGATCCTCATTTCCGAAAAGCTGAATTTAACTCAACTGAGTGTCCAGCAGATTGCTGGCGACCTTGTGAAAGTATTTGTCCGGCTGATGCGATCACTTTTGACTTTGGCCAGAACGGTTTTTCAGGGGTGATCGATCAACGTTGTTATGGCTGCGGACGGTGTATTCCCGTATGCCCAAATAATTTAATTTATACTCGTTCTTATGTATCCGCACCGGAAGCGATCGCACCTTTGGTATTTCAAAGCGGCGTAGATGCCTTAGAAATTCACACGCAAGTTGGCAGAGTAGAAGACTTTAAACGACTCTGGAGTGCGATCGCGCCTTGGGTAAACCAGCTCAAGCTTTTAGCCATTAGTTGTCCAGATGGTGAAGCGATGCTTGATTACCTCCGAGCGCTATACGAATTGATGGCACCCCTACCTTGTCCTCTCATCTGGCAAACAGATGGGCGTCCTATGAGTGGCGATATTGGCGATGGCACAACGATAGCTGCTGTAAAGTTAGGTCAAAAAGTTCTAACTGCGGGATTGCCCGGATATGTGCAGTTAGCAGGAGGCACTAATCGCCACACTGTTGGCAAACTTAGGACAATGGGACTGCTCAACAACCACCAAAAGCCAGAAGTCCAAGAGTCAAAAGTCGGAAGGGCATCTCTATCAAGCATCCCTGTAGGGAACCAGGGATCAACGAAAAACCCGCCCAAACCAACTCAAACTTTTCCCGCTCAATCCCCCAATATCGCCGGGATTGCTTATGGCAGCTACGCTCGTGTTTTGTTATCACCCATTTTGGATGAATTAGAAAAAATGAATATAAACGAAGTAGGTGGGAATGCCTCCGCGTCAAGTCAAACACCTTTACCTAGACGCTTGGAAGAAAAGCCGGATTTACTCTGGCAAGCTGTTGATCTTGCTCACTCGCTAGTTTCTCAACTCAAAACCTTTTCCCAATAGCCAGTGGAAGCGCGATTTTAGATATGTCATCGATTAAAAGGTTGGAGGTTAAAAGATTGACGATTTGCAAAAAGCGACTTTTCAACCTTGCGATCGCCAACCTGCAACGCTTCCCAGGTAAAGAACAAACATCAGTTATTTAAATCACCGATTGTGGATAAAAACGTCACTGTACAAAGAATGCAGATTACAGACGATCTCCAGAAATTACTGGACGTGTTACCGAATGAAATTCGGCAACCTTTAGAGCAGCATCCGGGACGGGATAAGTTAGTTGAGGTTGTCCTAGACTTGGGGCGTCTTCCAGAGGCTCGGTTTGCTAAACAGGCAGAGTATCTCTCCGAAACGCCAGTATCGAAAGAACAACTGAATTATTGTGTAGACCGGGTAGGAAATTTTGGTGGGGATAACCGAGCAGGGCTAGAGCGAACTCTGCACCGGATTAGCGCTATCCGCAACCGAAGCGGCGAGATCATTGGTCTTACCTTGAGGGTAGGTCGAGCCGTGTTTGGCACCATCGGCATGATTCGCGACTTGGTAGAAACAGGTCAATCGATTCTGATGCTGGGGCGTCCCGGTGTTGGCAAAACAACAGCACTGCGGGAAATCGCCAGAGTTTTAGCCGACGATTTACAGAAACGAGTTGTCATTATCGACACCTCCAACGAAATCGCTGGGGATGGTGACGTTCCTCATCCAGCAATTGGTAGAGCTAGACGGATGCAAGTCGCCCGTCCCGAACTCCAGCATCAAGTCATGATTGAGGCAGTGGAAAACCATATGCCAGAAGTCATCGTCATTGATGAGATTGGCACAGAACTAGAAGCCTTGGCAGCTCGAACGATTGCTGAACGAGGTGTTCAACTGGTGGGTACAGCTCACGGAAATCGGATTGAAAATCTGATTAAAAATCCAACGTTATCTGACTTAGTGGGTGGCATTCAGGCCGTAACTTTGGGAGATGACGAAGCCAGACGTCGGGGTAGCCAAAAGACGGTATTGGAGCGCAAAGCCCCGCCAACCTTTGAAATTGCTGTTGAAATGCTAGAACGGCAGCGCTGGGTGGTGCATGAAAGTGTTGCCGATACCGTTGACACCCTGCTGCGGGGGCGTCAGCCGGGTTATCAAGTTAGGACAACCAGCGAGACTGGGGAAGTTACGATTACCCATGAGACCCCCCAAGCACCGTCACTCATGCGACCAGCGATGAGCGGAGGTAGCCGTATATCCTCCACCCACGACGCCCCAGCGCGACCAATGGGCTGGCGGGCTTCTGGGCAAATGACTCCATTACCAATGCAGTCAGAATCAACGCGAGGCATGAGGGCAGAACCGCAAAACCTATTAGCTAGAGGAGAAGAATCTGCCTCTACTTCATTGCCTGTCTCTTCTAACCTTGCACCTTCTTTTGAGCAGATGCTGGATCAATCTTGGCATCAACCTCAGGCGATCGGAAATGAAACCTTTGTGGGGCCAAATGGCGAAGAGTTGCCATTGCACGTTTATCCTTATGGGGTGAGCAGCCAACAATTAGAGCAAGTCATTCGGGTGCTGAATTTGCCCATCTTGCTGACGAAGGATATGGATAGCGCGGATGCAGTTTTGGCGATTCGGTCGCACGTAAAAAACCATTCCAAGCTACGGCATATTGCCAAAGCCCGTCAGGTTCCCATCCATGCAATTAAGGCAAGTACCATTCCCCAGATTACCCGTGCCCTAAGGCGTCTGCTGGATATGGATGACTCTCAGGTTCTAGATGTCCCCGAACTCAGCTTATTTACTAGTAGCGGTAGTGAAGACGAGATTGAGGCTCTCGAAGAAGCCCGCCTTGCCGTGGAGCAAATCGTGATTCCTAAAGGACAGCCGGTGGAACTCCTGCCGCGTTCTTCTAAAGTTCGTAAAATGCAACACGAACTCGTCGAACACTATCGTCTCAACTCTGACAGTTTTGGGGAAGAACCGAACCGACGGCTGCGAATTTATCCCGCCTAATCGAAAAAGCTGTGGATCTATATGGGGCGTTGCACAGTAGAAAGATGATAATGTCGTGCAAAGACGAGGTAGCGCGGAGTTTAAAAGAAAATCATCGCATGATTGTGCAACACCCTATATGGGTTTTGAGGAGGTAAAGATGTCGAAAAAGCTAAAACACTTTCCCGGCACGCTTTCCATAAGAGGGGGAGAAGCTGGCTAGGAGAGCCACACTGTTTAACTGGTAAGCGTTCAAGAAGCCTTTTCTATGAGTCAATTTCCAAAAATCCATACTGAGTCTTCACCATTTACCCACTGATGAAGAAGGATTTAAGAGAAATTTTCTAAAAGTGGTTGACAATTCCCTAGTAGGAACTGCTACTATAGCGAAGGTTGATGCGATGGGGTGTCGCCAAGTGGTAAGGCAGCTGGTTTTGGTCCAGCCATTCCGAGGTTCGAATCCTTGCACCCCAGTTAAATTTTGAAACCTAAATTTTGAGAACTCTAGTAGAGGCGCGGTTCCTCGCGTCTCTACTAGTTATTGGGCTTGTTGGGCAAATTGTGCCAAGATAAACCGAAAGATTGCGGCTTTAGAACCATGCGTGCAAGTTATCCAAATATTCTCGCCCTTGACTTTGACGGTGTTATCTGTGACGGGCTAATCGAGTATTTTCAGACAGCTTGGCGCACCTACTGTCAAATTTGGGCACCGCCTAATCTCACACCTCCACATGGTTTGGCTGAAAGTTTCTACCAGCGACGACCGATTATAGAAATCGGTTGGGAAATGCCGGTGGCAATCCGGGCGCTAATATTGGGCATTCCCGACGAAAAGATGTTGCAAGATTGGTCAAGGGTGGCTCAGCAAATCTTGCTAGAAGATAATCTAAATGCGGCTGATATCGGCACGAAGCTCGATCTTATCCGGGATGAGTGGATTGATAGGGATTTAGAGGGTTGGCTAGCCTTGCATCGTTTCTATCCAGGTGTTGTTGAAAAAATGCATCGGATGGAATCGGAGAAGGCATCGCTTCCAGATACACCCATCCAAACGTACATCATCACTACCAAAGAGGGACGCTTTGTCCGCCAGTTGTTGCAGCAACAGGGTATCCAACTACCCGATCGATGCATTATTGGGAAAGAAAATCGGCGTCCTAAGTACGAAATTTTGCGCGAACTCAGCAGCGATTCGTCGGTTCACCTTTGGTTTGTGGAAGATCGCTTGAAAACTCTGCAAACTGTGCAACAGCAACCAGACCTCAATGATATCAAGCTGTTTCTTGCCGATTGGGGCTACAATACTGCTGCTCAACGAGAGTCGGTCGCGTATCAGGAGCGAATTAAGCTTTTATCTCTGTCTCAGTTTGCTCAAGATTTCTCGGCTTGGGCTTAGATGAGAAAAGGGAACCCAAGGTTAAGGGATGAAGAAGTATCAAGTGTAAATTATAAATTCATCCCGATCGCCTTGATGTTTCATGCTTTAAGCTGAGAGCTGATAGGCGAAAAGCGGATAGCTGACTATGCTTGACCTAACCAAACTCGCGCGGCAAATGCAGGGGATTAGTCAACACCTGACGGTAGAGGCTGCTGCCAGTCGCCAACGCTTGGAACGCGCCCAGCACTTACTGACGCTGGCTCAAAAGTCTCAGGCAGATTTAGTACATCTGCAAGAAAAGTGGCGCGATCGCTTGGGGTTTGCAGCAGCCGCACCCATTGAATCTCTAAGCACTGCCATTGACCTTCCTACCCCTCCGGCTGTCCATACGATTATTGCTACAGACGGGTCTCAGATTGCTCCGAGTCACCATGAAATTGCCTACTGCTATCTGATTAATGTGGGTCGGGTGGTGCTGCATTACGGACAAAGCTTGTATCCGCTCTTAGATAGCCTGCCAGAAGTCTTTTATCGCTCGGAAGACCTATATATTTCCCGCCAGTGGGGAATTCGCCCTGAGGAATGGATGGGCTATCGACGCACGGCTTCGGAGGCGTCTGTGTTGGCAGAATTGGCTGCTAGCTGGATTAACCGACCTTCACAAGTCACGTCAAGACAGGGAAACGGAAACAGAAAATCGGAAATTCCATCTTCAATTCCCGATCCCAAATCCCCAATCCCTGCCCTAGCAATGGTAGATGGATCGCTAATTTATTGGTTTCTGGAGCAGTTACCAGGGGAAGCCCGCGACCATATTTTGCCTCCGATTCTGGAAGCTTGGGATGTTCTACGCGATACGGGGATTCCAATTATGGGCTACCTGAGCGCTTCTCGCAGCAGCGAAGCACTGAACTTCCTGCGTTTGCCAGCCTGTCCGCATCCAGTTCCCGACTGTATGACTCATTGTCCTGGTCAGTTTGACCGGGCACCCTGCCAGGTTTTCGATCCTTTGCGGGATACTGCCCTCTGGGCGTCTCAATTGCAGCCCGGTCAACGCAGTCCTCTATGGCGCAGTTCTGCACGAATTCTGGAGTTGTACGGTGCCCATCAAATCTACTTCTGCTACGTCCATGTCGGGACTGAAATTGCTCGCGTGGAAGTTCCCGCTTGGGTGGCGGAGAATCCAGAGAAGCTGGATGTTTCGCTCAGCTTGATGTTGGCTCAGGTGCAGAAGGGTTATGGCTATCCGGTGGCGCTTGCAGAGGCACACAATCAGGCAGTCGTGCGAGGGGGCGATCGCGCTCGTTTCTTTGCCTTACTCGAACAACAAATGATTAAGGCTGGTTTGAGAAATGTCGGGACTTCCTATAAAGAAGCCAGGAAGCGCGGTAGTATCGCCTGATGGCATCTCTCAAAAGGACGTTGGCTCGTCTGCCAGGGTCTCAATTAATAAATTCATCTGCTGTTGCCGCTCTTGCAGAAAGATTTCACATTGGCGCAAGTATTCTACCGCAGCGGTAAATTCTTCAAAAACATCGGCAAGTTCTAGTTTTCCGGCTTCAATTTGCCGAATGATCCCTTCAACTTTGGCAACCGTCGCTTCGTAGTTCCAATCTTTCGGAAATTGGGTATTGACGCGGCGATCGCTT
The DNA here is from genome assembly GCF_039962015.1 of Trichocoleus sp. AS-A1. Lineage (NCBI taxonomy): Bacteria > Bacillati > Cyanobacteriota > Cyanophyceae > Leptolyngbyales > Trichocoleusaceae > Trichocoleus > Trichocoleus sp. AS-A1. The sequence goes on from NZ_JAMPKG010000026.1 coordinate 87,638, forward strand.
GAGCCGTCGGTGGTGCTGGTGGGTTTGCTCATAAAAAATCCCCGTATCGCGTGAAATAGCTACTCCTTGCTATTTATAATTTCACTAATTTTGACTTTAATTTGTCCTGTGCCCAGCTGAACTTGTAGTTCCTGTCCGAGTGCCAGTCCTTCGGTGGAACGCGCGATCGCACCATCTTGTTGTCGGACTACGGCGTAACCTCGTTGCAGAACGCTTTCAGGGTCAAGCGTGGCTAGCTTTTGTCGGAGCATCTGACAGTGTTGGTTTGCCTGTGCTAAATGTCGCGCCGTTCCTTGTAACAGTTGTTGACGTTTCCAAGCGATCGCTTGTTTTTCTTGGTGAATTTGTCGGTCTAACGGAATCCGCCCCAAGCGGCTTCGCACTCTTTGCAATTGTGTTTGAGCGTTTTCCATGTGTTGATTTACGGCTTCAGTCAAGGCGAGGACACGTTCCTGGTGTTCTGCGTAAAGACTTGCCAGTTCTGGAACCACTTGTTCGGCGGCGGCGGTGGGAGTGTGAGCATAAGCATCGGCAACTAAGTCAGCCAAAGATTCATCTCGCTGATGACCAATGCCAGTAATCACGGGAATCGAACAATTTGCGATCGCTCGCACTACCCGTTCATCATTGAAGCAAGCTAGCTCCTCAACCGCACCACCCCCGCGCGACAAAATTAAAACTTCAGCGCGACCATCCCGTTCCACTCGCTCAATCGCCGAGACAATCAATGCTGGGGCTTGTTCGCCCTGAACTAACGCCGGTGAAAACAAAACTTGCAAACCCGGATAACGTTGCTTGAGCGTGCGTTGAATATCTCCCCAGGCAGCAGCTTGTGGCGACGTGACAACAGCGATGGTTTGGGGATGAGTGGGGAGCGATCGCTTGCGTTCTGGATCGAACAATCCTTCTGCCTCTAACCGATTTCGCAGCTGGCGATAGCGCAATGCCTGTAACCCCTCTCCCGCTGGTAGCGCCTGCCAGACAATTAGCTGGTACTGTCCTCGCTGGGGATAAACTCGGATACTGCCCAAAACAATCAACTGCTCTCCTTGCACCGGCAGCTGCATCAGCTTATTTAGCTGACTGTTCCATATCACACAACTCATTGCCGCCTTAGCATCCGGATCTTGCAGGGTGAAGAATAGTCCACTGCGATACTGAGAGGCGCTGGAGACTTCACCTGTCACCCAGACTTGCTGTAGTTGTTCATCCTGCTCTAACAGCAGTTGCAAATAAGACGTTAACCCAGCCACCGATACAGCTGTATCTGGAACCAGCTGATTGGAAAGATAATAGTTCATCGCCGAAAGATAAGGAAAATATAGGAATTGAGGCATCAGGAAACGCAGAGGATGCTCAAATAAGCCTAGATCAAGCCATTTACAGTTTCTGTCTCTAGATTAGCGAGACTCGGCTGCATTCGTTGACTTTTGACAAAACTGACGTGACCAAAGTGGCGATCGCAAATCTCACTTGTTGCTTAAAACAGGCTAGACGTTTATTGACCGATTTTCTCTCTCAGTGTTGGTTAAAAGTAGAACATTTGAACTACAATAGAGATTCCTATCGCGAGCCTTGCCAGGGGGTTCCCCCATCCGTGTAAAGCTTGATGTAAGGGCACTTGCGGCTCTCATTTGTTGCTAAAAGTGATATAATAAAATATCTGAAACTAAAATTTGTCGCTATTTGGGACAATTTTAAGTTTCGGTGCCAATCGTTGAAGTAACCCTAGTTAGTGGAAATTTCCTACTCACTTACAAAGCCAAAAACTTGGTAAACCTGAGTGGGCAAATGGCTAAAACCAGCATTCATTTTGTATCAAAAGGCGGTGGATTCCATCGTTTCTGCCTGTGGAGGCTGTAAGGATGTCTTGTTAGACATTTCTACTATCAGAACCAGCCATCGAAGCAGGAAACTCCAGTCCGCGAGGCGGAGAAGCCCACACAAAAGCAACTTTTGCTAAGTGTGAAAAAAATCTCACCACACCTGATTCTGTTCTTGAGGCATTAATGGCTATCCAAATCACGAACAATCCCGACAAGGACAAAGCCCTGAGCCTGGTGCTAAACCAAATTGAGCGCAGCTTTGGCAAAGGAGCAATTATGCGCCTAGGAGATGCCACCCGCATGAAGGTGGAAACAATTTCCACTGGAGCGCTGACCCTGGATTTAGCTTTGGGCGGTGGCTTGCCGAAGGGACGGGTGATTGAAATATATGGCCCGGAAAGTTCTGGTAAGACAACCCTCGCTTTGCACGCGATCGCTGAAGTGCAAAAATTAGGAGGAGTCGCTGCTTTTGTTGATGCTGAACACGCTCTAGATCCTGCTTACGCAGCCGTACTGGGCGTTGATATTGACAATCTTTTGGTTTCTCAACCCGACACCGGAGAAGCTGCCTTAGAAATTGTCGATCAGCTAGTTCGCTCTGCGGCAGTGGATATCGTGGTCATTGACTCGGTAGCTGCTTTGGTGCCTCGCGCTGAAATTGAAGGCGAAATGGGCGATTCCCACATGGGTTTGCAAGCCCGTTTGATGAGTCAAGCTCTTCGCAAAATTACTGGAAACATTGGTAAATCCGGTTGTACGGTCGTTTTCCTCAACCAGCTGCGACAAAAGATTGGCGTCACCTACGGCAACCCAGAAACAACCACTGGTGGTAATGCCTTAAAGTTTTACGCTTCAGTGCGCTTGGATATTCGTCGGATTCAAACGCTGAAAAAAGGCAACGAAGAGTTTGGTAACCGAGCTAAAGTTAAAGTTGCCAAAAATAAAGTCGCCCCGCCCTTCCGCGTCGCAGAGTTTGACATTATCTTTGGCAAGGGAATCTCGACATTAGGGTGTATGGTTGACCTAGCAGAACAAACTGGGGTCATTACCCGTAAAGGAGCTTGGTATAGCTACAACGGTGATAACATTGCCCAAGGCCGGGATAACAGCATTAAGTACCTGGAAGAAAACTCTGAATTAATTCAAGAAATTGAGCAAAAGGTACGTCAAAAGCTAGAGATGGGGGCAGTTGTTCCTGCCAACTCTGTCACGCGAGTTGACGCCGAAGACGAAGAGTTAGAGGAAGAACTTTTAGACGACTAAAAGCGCTGTAGGGTGGGCAATTCTACCCTATAAATCGTTTTTTGGGAAGCTTAGGGCTACTGTTACACATAAAAAAACCCGTTTTCTTATTGGAAACGGGTTTTTCGTATAAATTCTTATAAAGTTTAGTTTTGTGTGCCTGGATCGGAAATTCGTCTACTGAAAAAACGGTCTAAAATTTCTGATTGCTGAGTCGGAGTTAGCTGAGGGTCTACAGGAGATTCCAAAACTGGGACTAATGGATCTCTAATGGCAGAGGGGCCAGAGAGGAAATGTAGAGTCTCTTTTTGGCACTCGGTGTTGGGAGGCTGAACTGTTGTAGGAGAGGTAGGTGTTTCTACTTCTGTAACCGGAAGCGATTGCTCTGCATTTGTCAGGGCATTAATTTCTGCCATTAGGGTTGAAGAGACATTATCCACCATGCAGATAGTATTGCCCAGGAAAAAGGAGAAAGCCAGACCACCTAGACGAATGCGATCGCCGTCCTTGAGAAGAACACGTTTGTATACGGGTTCGCCATTAACGAAAGTCCCATTTGTACTATTCAGGTCAACCAGATAAAACCCCTGATCGTCGATATATCGAATCGCTGCATGATTGCGAGACAACCGTCTATCCGGAATCGGTAGAGCAGCTTGACGCGCCCGCCCCAGTGTCCAAATTCGCTGCGGCTGAAACAACATTTGCGTTTTAGCATCTATTAAATTTGTGACTAGATAGACTTGCTGCTCCTGCGCTACGCCTTGGATATATCGAGGTGCAATGCCACTAAGAAATTTATTGCCGCTATCTTCTAGCTTCAGAATCTCATCTAGTAAACCACGATGATGCTCATAGAGCTTAAGGAATACCTGATATAGACCCAAGCGTTGTTCTAGTTCCATGTGTTGGGATGACACTTAATCTTAGGTGAGGCTCAGCCGATGAAGTAACGCAGAACCTTATCGGCTTTCAACAAGGGAAGCCAAAGACTGCAAGAATGTCGTTAAGCCAAATAACTGAATCTAGCCTATTTTACTCGCAAGTTCTCAGGGTGCGAAATACTCACCAGATCCCTTCTTTCAAGCTTAGATTGTCTTACCCCTTAGAGGAATCCGCAAGATTACTGGAAACGATCAGCTTTATGGCTTACGTTGGGATTTTTGTTCTAGGCGAAACAGCCAAACCATCAAAGCAACTACGCCAATTTGTAGTGCTAAGTTAGGCACGGCTGAGGCAATTTCCCGACCGGAGGCTAACTTGGCAAGAAAGACCATCCCTCCGATAAAGCCAGAAGCGCCGCACGCCACATAAACAAATTGCCTAAGACCTTTGTAGGGAGTAGCAAGTTCAGCTTTTAGTTGTGCATACTGTTCAGCACTGACTTTCCGAGTGCCTTTGATGTTGCGGGTGCGATTTTTTAATTTTGGGTCTACCATCCGTCTCGATCCCCACCGACTTTAGATCCATCTTGGCATGATGGTGGTCGGCAGCAGCGGCGGCTGGTGCTATAAATTTGAACGCGATCGCATTTCTTCCAGAAATTGGGTGCAACAGTTTCTATCTAAACCTGCTACGATAGTAAATCGGCAGTGCCGGTGTAGCTCAGTGGTAGAGCATTCGATTCGTAATCGAACGGTCGGCGGTTCAAATCCGCCCATCGGCTTGAATCAAATTGTACAGTGACTAATTATTTGTCATCGGTGACAGATTGTTGTCGTCGTGACGAATTGTGTGTCGTTGAGACAAATTAATGTCGCTGAAGCAGCAGTGACAAATTGATGTCATTTAATCTCTATCACTCAAAGCGCATAACGATCACGAATCGAATGCTCCTTTCAACCCACTCTAACACCTACAGTTCAACCCACTCCTAGGTGGGATGGTCGTTGAAACTTGGGGTATTTAAAGATCAAGCCCAGAAGATTGCCCACTTTCAACCCACCCATAGTTGGGATGGTCGTTGAAACCCTCTACTGTCAGCATCTTGCACTTGATAGCGATCGCTATCAAGCCACCCCCTGTCGGGATGGTCGTTGAAACGGTATAGGAGGCGATCGCCTGTTCTTCTCCCTTGCTCTTTCAACCTACCCCTAGTTCGGATGGTCGTTGAAACGTTGAAAATTCGATCCAACACGGTCATCGGATTTTCTTTCAACCCACCCCTAGTTGGGATGATCGTTGAAACAACACGGGTTTCTTCAAACTCGCTCGTGAAAGGGTTCTTTCAAACCACCCCTTAGTTGGGATGGTCGTTGAAACGGTCGGGAGGGTGTCCCACAGAAGAATCCACGACTGCTTTCAAACCACCCTTAGTTGGGATGGTTGTTGAAACCACTGCAATCAACTTCGATTGAAAAAGGTTGAGCCAACTTTCAAACCACCCCTAGTTGGGATGGTCGTTGAAACTTGAAGTCTATCTGCGATTCCGACTAATCAGAAACGCCTTTCAAACTACCCCTAGTTGGGATGGTCGTTGAAACTTTAGTAGATGAGCGATGCCCTGAAATAGCTGAGAACTTTCAACCCACCCCTAGTTGGGATGGTCGTTGAAACAGCCTTCGTTATCGATTGCAACGATACAGTGAGTGCGACTTTCAACCCACCCCTAGTTGGGATGGTCGTTGAAACCCGTTCTCGGACAGTCGATGGGAATAACGAATTCCTTTCAACCCACCCCTAGTTGGGATGGTTCGTTGAAACTTAACGGGACTCGCATTCCCCATTATTTTGACTATGCTTTCAACCCACCCCTAGTTGGGATGGTCGTTGAAACCTCCTTCGTTGCAAAAAGGCGGTAGATTTATGATCCTTTCAACCCACCCCTAGTTGGGATGGTCGTTGAAACTTGAGGTAGTTATTAGTAGGGTGCTTAAGAAAAGCTTTCAACCCACCCCTAGTACTCTGTCAAAGGTAGTTTGATGGGTAGTAATAAGGGCTAAGCTAAAAAAATCCGGCTTTTGTATGCACTAACTCCTACCAAGTCTTCCCATGAGTAAGAAATATATTG